>CAMAUF010000116.1 GCA_945861295.1 bacterium
CCTTCCTGTGACTTTCCAACCTACCAAGGTCTCGGTATCCTTCTTCATCCCGGTCATCCCTTTCCTGCATGCACCTCGAGTGCGCACTGCTCTGCAGCACAGTAATCGTGACTGCGCTGGGATGGCCGGCCTTCTCATCCAATCTCCCCGAACGGGAGAGGGAGGCGACGCTCTGACCGTCGGCTCGGCCGCGCTACACTAGCGGCATGCCGCCCTCCACCATCTCCGAGAAGATCCGCACCCAGCTCGCCGCCCTGCCGGCGCGGCCCGGCGTCTACATCATGCGCAACGCCGAGGGCCAAGTGATTTATGTCGGCAAGGCGGCGAAGCTGAAGGACCGCGTCCGCTCGTACTTCGGTTCCGCCCACGGCATGGAGCCCAAGACCTTCGCCCTTCGCCAGCAGATCGACGACTTTGAGTACATCGTCGTCAACACCGTCGGCGAGGCGTTGCTGCTCGAAGCGACGATGATCAAGCGTCATCAGCCCTTCTTCAACATCCGGCTGAAGGACGACAAGCGCTACCCGTACCTCAAAATCGATGTCCAGAACGCATGGCCGCGGGTCTACATCACGCGGCGGATCGAGAAGGACGGCGCGCGCTATTTCGGCCCCTACGCGAGCGCGTATTCGGTGCGGGACACGCTCGACCTGGTGAAGAAACTCTTTCCGTGGCGTTCGTGCACGAAGGAGATCACGGGCAGGGACGCGCGACCATGTTTGGACTACTACATCAAGCGCTGCATCGCGCCGTGCACGTCGTTTTGCACGCCGGAGGAGTACGCGGAGGTCGTGCAGCAGGTCATCCTCTTCCTCGAAGGCAAGTCGGATGACGTGCTCAAGCGGCTGCGCGAACAGATGGAGGCGACCGCCGAGCGCCTCGAGTTCGAGCGGGCGGCCATGATCCGCGACCAGATGCGCTCGCTGGAGCGGACGATCGAGAAGCAGATGGTCGCGACGACCAAGAAAGAAGACCTCGACATCTACGGCGTCTTCCGCGATGGTGACCAGGCTTGCGTGCAGGTCTTCTTCGTCCGGGGCAGGCACATGATTGGGCGGGACAACTTCATCGTCGAAGGCGTGTCGGGCGAAACCGATACGGCCGTGATGTGCAATTTCTTGCTTCAGTTTTACGAAAGCGCGCAGTACATCCCGAAGCTGGTTGTCGTCCCCAGCGAGCCGGATGAACGCGCGACGATGGAAGAACTGCTTTCCGAGAAGCGCGGTTCGGCGGTCGAGGTGCGCGTACCCGCGCGCGGCGAAAAGCGCCGCCTCGTCGACCTCGCCAACGACAACGCCAGAGAACACCTCTCGATGATGAAGGTGAAGTGGCTGGCGGACACGACCAAGACTGAGCGGGCGCTAGAGGAACTGCGCGAGGAACTCTCGCTGGCGGCCATCCCACGCAGGATTGAGTGCTACGACAACTCGAACATCCAGGGCACGAGCCCCGTTTCGAGCATGGTCGTCTTCATCGACGGCAAGCCGGCCTCAAACCAGTACCGGCGCTTCCGTGTCAAGACCGTCGTTGGCGCCGACGACTTCGCGACGATGTCCGAAATCATGCGCCGCCGCTTCAAGCATGCCGCGGTGGCCGTCATTGACGCGGATGCGTCCGGCGCGGAGGCAGCTCCGCCCACCGCCGATCGCTGGGACCTGCCGGACCTCGTGATTATCGACGGGGGCAAGGGCCAGCTCGGGGCCGCCGTCCAGACCATGCGGGAACTCGGCGTCCACCACATCCCGACTGTCGGCCTGGCCAAGCGTTTCGAGGAGCTGTTCGTGCCAGACGAAGACGAACCGATTCTGCTGCCGCGCGGCTCGGAGGGACTCTACTTAGTACAGCGACTGCGAGACGAAGCTCACCGGTTCGCGATCACGTTTCACCGCCAGGTCCGGGCGAAGACGTCCATCCAGAGCGCCCTCGACACCATCGTTGGCATCGGGCCGAAACGGAAGAAGGCGCTCCTGAACAAATTCGGGTCGATGAAGGCGATCCGGGAGGCCGGCGTCGACGAGATCGCGAGCACGGTAGGGTTTACGCGGGCACTGGCCGAACGCGTGAAGGAGGGCGTGTAACGCCACGAACACGCCAGATATGAGGTGGTCGACGGGCCGCCCCGGATCGCCTACTGTTGTCGCGCGAGGGAATTGCCGGATGGCCGACCGAGTCGAACGAGAAATTGAAGAGATCCTGGCCAAGCTGGACGGAGAAGCGCCACCGCCGCCGGAGAAGCGGCCGGTGTCGATCGCGGATCTTCGCCGGCAACGAAGCCACGTCCCTGGCCCGGAGACACCACCCCGGCAATCACGGACGCCGCGCCGGCTCAACCCAGCCTCCTTCCTGCTCGGGGGCGCGGCCGCCGTCATCGCCGGATTAGTGCTCTCGTCGTTTTGGTCACCGCTGATCTGGGTCTCGATGGCGGGAATCGTGACCTTCCTCGGCGCATTTGCGGCCTCGTTCTCCAAGCGGAAGCGTACCGCCGGGGCGCCGGCCCAGAAGGGCTATTTCTGGCGCGACCGGTACATCGAATACGACCCGGCCGCCCCTTCGACCTGGCAGAAGGTAAAGCGCCGGTTCCGGAAGCCGTAGCGACCACGCGATCTTTCCGGCCGGTTGCGCAGCCAGGCGTTAGCGTTGGCTGCATGCGATTCCGCCCCTTCGCCTCCGGACTCAGCCTCGCCTCAATCCTCCTTCTTGTCGCCTGCTCCGACCGGGAGCCGGCCGCCCCGCTCGCGACGCCTGCAGGCCCGGCCGTGTCGGCCACGACCGCCTCCGCGAGCGTAGCCGGCGCGGCGCCGCCGACTTCAGCCCCGCGTCCGACACTCAGCCCGACGCCGGCGGCCGCCTCAGGTTCGGCCAATTTCGAAGCGAGCCAGGCCTTGGTGCACGTCCAGCAGCTAGCGGGCGTGATCGGCGTGCGCCTTTCGGGGACGCCGGCCGAGCAAGAGGCCGCCCGCTACCTGCGGGGGGCACTGGAGGCGTCCGGGTACGCAGTCGACATCGTCGAGTTCCGCTTCGACGACCGCGCCTTTCGCACCGCCGACGTAACTATCGACGGGACGACGACCCCCGGCCTGACAATGACCGGCAGCGCAGTCGCGCAAGTCAGCGGCGCGGCTGTGTTCGTGGGCTTGGCTGACGCCGTGGGTCTCGCCGGCAAGGATCTGCGCGGGCGGATCGCTGTGGCGGACCGGGGGACGCTCCTCTTCGCGGAAAAGGCCGACGCCGTACGGGAATTGGGCGCGGCCGGGCTGATCGTCATCAACAACGAGGATGGCGACTTGAGCGGCCAGCTGGCGTCGAACATCGACATCCCGGTCGCCGGCATTTCGCGTGAGGGCGCGGTCGCGCTGCGGAGGGCCGCCTCGACGGGGGCCACCGTCACGTTGAAGACGACTCGGAACGAAGAGAGGGTCGGGCTCAACGTCGTGGCCCGGCCCAAGGTGGGCGCGGGCTGCAAGATCGTCGTCGGAGGACACCACGACACCGTCCCCGGCGCTCCCGGGGCACACGATAATGCCTCGGGCACGGCCACCGTCGTCGAACTGGCGCGGGCTCTGGCCGCGGATGGCCTGGACGACGGTCTCTGCTTCGTGACGTTCGGCGCGGAGGAATCGGGCCTCTTCGGGAGCGCGAACTTCGTCGAATCGCTCGAGCGCCAGGGCGGCCTCCCCGCCTTCATGATCAACATCGACCAGATGGGCCGCGGAACGCGGGTCGACCTCATCGGCACGCCTGCTCTGACGCGCCAAGCGGCATCCGTTGCGGAACGCTTGGGTATCCTCGCTCAGGCGACGACACTCGGCGCACAGTACGGCAGCGACCACCAATCGTTTCAGACGGCGGGTGTCCCTGTCCTCTTTTTCACCTCCAACGACCTGGGCAAGTTCCACACACCCGAAGACAAGGTTGGCGAGGTCCAGCCAGAAATGGTGCAACGCACGGGTGACGTCGCGATCGCGGTGATCCGCGAACTGCTCCGTGAAGTTGGCCCGTGATGGTCAACCAACCTAGCATGGCGGGGATGTTGGTACGGCTCCTCCTTCCAGCCCTGATTGCGGCGGCAGGCCTCGCGCTTTTCGCTGCGGCGGCATGCGGCGGGGACGGCGATGCGCCGGCCAAGAGCGGCGTCGTCACGGACCCGGAGAAAGTGCCCTCGGCAACACCGGTGACGGGCACCCCCGCCGCTGTGTACCAGATCACCAACGATCGGGTCGTGATCATCACGGCTTCGACGCCTTCGGCCAACGGGACCGCGGCGGGAAACGTGCGGACCTACAAAGTCAAAGCGGGCGATACTTGCGGCACCATCGCCTCCGAACTGAAGACGACCGTCGAAGCGCTCATCCGCGCCAACCGGACCATCAACGAGGACTGTTCCAACCTGAAGATCGACGACCTCCTGCGACTCCCTGTCACGGCGACGCCGACCGCGGGCGCCACGACCGGGCGGGTAACCAGCACGCCCAAGCCAGGTACGGCGAGGGAGTACACGGTGCGCGCTGGCGATACCTGCTCCGACATCGCGGCCAATCAGAAGGTCGACGTGATCGCGCTGATCCAACTCAACAACCTCGACGCTAACTGCACGAACCTCAAGATCGGGCAAGTGCTGAAGATCCCGTAGCGCCCGGCGTTCACGCCCTCCCATCCGGGCCAGTTGAAATCGCCATGCGCGCCCGGCTCCGCGCCGGGTTATCCCAGGGCCAGCTCCGCGAGGACTTCCACGGTATGCTCGCCGAGCTTCGGCGCGGGGCGGCGGAGCTCCCACGGCGTGGCCGTGAAGTGGTAGGGCGGCCCGGGCATCGCGGCCGAGCCATCGAGCCCCTCGCCTGTCGCCTCGACGAAGAAGCCGCGGTCCCAGAAGTGGTCATCGCCGAGCGTCTCGTCGGGGCTGCGGATGAGGCCCCAAGCCTGGTCGCGAAGCTGCCCTTCGCGGTAGATGTATCCGGCATCGTGGGCCGCGATGAAGCGGGCGGTCTCGGCGTACAGTTCGGCCGCTTCTGGCGACCCACGTCCGGCCTGGCGGGCGATCGGCTGATCGAAGCGAGGTTCGTCGAACTGGAGCCCGAAGCCTTCGGACTGGTACCAGGCTTTGAGCTTGCGCCAGCTCGTGTTGTCCCGGCCGATGCCGAAGAGGATGAGGTCGCGGCCATCGCCGGCCGTGAAGAGCCAGGGCTCCGTGCGCTGAGCGGCCGCATGCCGGGCCGTCTGCCGCGTCACGTCCTGCCGCATGTACAGGTAGTACGGCATCCCAACTTCGACGGTGCAGGAAAGCGCTTCGTGCATGGAGGCGTCGACGTATTGGCCCCGCCCAGATCGGTCGCGATGCATGAGCGCGGCGAGGATGCCCTGGATGGCGAAGTGGCAGGCCGTGTTGTAGCCTTGGTCGCCGTGGCCTCGCACTGGCGGGGCGCCGGGCGCATCGGAGGCGCTGTAGCCGTTCATCGCCATAGGCCCGCCGAGCGCCAGGCCCACGAAGTCGGACGATGCGTACTGCGCCCAGGGGCCATCCTGTCCGAAGGGCGTCAGCGAACAGACCACGAGGCTAGCGTCGGCTTCGGCGAGCACCTTGGGGCCGACCCGAAGAGCATCGAGGGCGCCAGGCCGCTGGTCTTCGAGCACGACTGTGGCCGTGCGGGCGAGGGCGAGAAACGCTTCGCGGTCGGCGGGTTTGTTAGCGAGATCGAGGACGACGGAGCGCTTGTTGGTGTTGTGATACCAGAAGTTGAGCGAGCGGTTTTGGCCCGGGATGTCCTTGACGAACGGCCCGACTCGCCGCGCCGCTGAGCCCTCGGGCGGCTCGACCTTGATCACGTCCGCGCCCAGGTCGGCCAGCAGCTTGCCCGCGTATTGGCCGAGTTCGTCACAGACTTCGATAACGCGGATGTCCGATAGCGGACCGCTCACATGAACACCCCCGCGCCTTCGTGTTCGACATACTCGTCCTCGCTCATCCCGAGGATCGAGGTCGCGACGTCGTATGTATGCTCGCCCATGAGCGGCGCGGCGACGCGCAACGTCCCCGGCGTATCGCTCAGGCGGGGCGTGACGCCGTCGAAGTCCGATTCCCCGAGTTCCTCGTGCTGCAGGCGCTGCCACCAGTCGCGGGCGCGGAGCTGCGGGTCACGGTCGAAGCGGTCGCTCGCCTTCTGGACGACGCCGGCGCGAACACCCGCCGCCTGGAGCAGCTCCATGGCGTCGTAATCTTGCTGGCCCGCCGTCCATTCGCCAATGAGTACGTCGAGTTCCTCTTGGTGGGCGATTCGGGCTTCGTTGCTGCGGAAACGGCTGTCGAACGTCCAACGGGGTTCGTCCATGGCGCGGACGAGGGCCTGCCACTCAGCGTCGCTGTGGCAGGCGAGGGCCAGCCAGCGATCCTCGCCGGCGCAGCGGTAGGTGTTGTGAGGGGCTACCTCTGGCTGCCAAGCGTGATTCCCGGGCGGAAGGCCCTCGCGCCGCCAGGAGCGGCCGTTGACGGTGAAATCGAGGATGGCGGGGCCGTTGAGGACGATGCCAGCCTCGACCTGCGAAATATCGATGTGCTGGCCTTCGCCGGTGCGGTTGCGATGGTGGAGGGCCGCCATGACCGCGATGGCGCCGGAATAGCCGGCCGTGTGGTCCATGTAGCTGTAGCCCCAGCCAGCCGGCGGCATTCCCGGCAGCCCAGAGGTGAGCGTGAGGCCGCTGAGCGCCTGTGCGGTTGGCCCCCAAGTGGTGAACTCCTTGTCACGGCCCCAGTGGCCGAAACCGGAAATGCTGCAATAGATGATGTCCGGCTTGATCGCCTTGAGCTGC
>CAMAUF010000117.1 GCA_945861295.1 bacterium
TCGGAGAGGTAGAGCTCGTCGTCGACCTCGAAGTCACCGACGCCGGCGACCAGCGGGTGGGCGGGGGAAGAGGCCGTCACGGTGTACGGCATGATCGGCGGATGCGAGATGAACTGGCTGCCGAGAAGCTCCACAAATTTTGGGAAGCAGCGCGGGCTATCGACGCCCTTCGGCGTGAAGTCGAGCGCGCTGTTGGTCGCGTGGAGGGCAAACCACTTGTGGCCGCTCGCGATGTACTCCGCGAGCGCGTCCTGCTGCGATTCTGTGGGCCGGACATCGCAGGTGTAGGTGATGAGGAAGTCGGCTTCGCGGATGGCGTCGAGGTTGGCGTAATCTTCACCGACGCGGACACGGATGTCGTCGTCTTCGTGGAGGAGTTTCAAGAGTTCGACGCGGGCGTAGTTAATGTCGTGCCACTTCCCGCCGGCGACGAGGTATGCGTTGATGCGCGGCATCGTTCGCTCCAAATAATGAAATTACTCAGTAGCGCCCGGTAGGAAGCGGCTCGCCCGGCGTCCGAGGCCGGGACAGAAGGGAGGAAATCGGACTTCGTGGCGCTTTGATCCGAAGCCGCGATCCCTCCCCTCCGTCTGTCGGGGCTCTGTGGCCGTCTCGCCGCTAGAAGGCGACGCGACGGGTGAAGCCGCCATCGACGACGAGGTTGACGCCGGTCACGAAAGTGGCGGCGTCGCTGACCAGGAAGGTCGCGGCGTTGGCGATGTCGGTGGCGGCGCCGAGCCGGCCCATTGGCTCGAGCTTCTTGATCATCTCGAAGAACGGCGGCGCCGCCTTCTCGATGTTGTGCCAGGGGCCGCCCTCGAAGTAGGTCGGGCCAGGCGAGACGGTGTTCACGCGGATGCCCTTGGCGGCGTAGACCTGCGAAAGGGAGTTGGCGTAGTTGAGCAGAGCGGCCTTCATGGGGCCGTAAGCGCCAGTCGAGCCACCCGGCGGGAAGGTTTCGACGGAAGCCGTCGTGTTGATGATGAGGAAGCTCGGGTTCGTGCCCTTTTCGAGGGACGGCGTGGCGGCGTCGAAGCCGCGGACGGCGCCCATGACGTCGACATCGAAGTGGTTCTGCCAGCTCCCACGGCCGCCGCCGCCGCCGGCGCTGGTGTTGGAGACGAAGATGTCGAGCCCGCCGAGTTGTTCGCAGGCCTGCTTGACCCAGTTCTCGTACTCATCGGTGTTGCCGACGGCGATGGCCTCGCCGAAGGCCTTGACGCCCTTCGCCTTGAGCGCGGCGACGGCGGCGGTGACGCCGTCGGCGCCGCGCGCGCAGATCGCGACATCGACGCCTTCGCTGGCGAGCGATTCGGCGATGGCGCGGCCGAGGCCCCGGCTGCCGCCGGTGACGATCGCCTTACGACCTTTCAGACCCAGTTCCATGTGTGTAGTTCTCCTTCGTTTGTTGGCGGGCCAGCCAACCCGCAGCGCGGGAATCTTAATGGATCGTGACCGTCCCCGTATTGCCGTCGACGGTCACTTCTTGGCCGGTCTTGATAATTCGGGTCGCATCCTTGATCCCGGAGACGCCCGGGATGCCGAATTCGCGCGCGACCGTCGCGGAATGACTGAGGACGCCGCCCATTTCGACGATGACCGCCGCCGCCGCGATGAAGAGCGGTGTCCATGGCGCGTCGGTGACCGGAGCGACGAGCACCTCTCCCGGCTCGATGTCCGTCTCATCGTTCACCGTGAGGATGACGCGGGCGCGGCCGCGGGCGATGCCGGAGCTGATCGCGAGACCGTGCATGACCGGGGTGGCGGGGGCGACAGCCCCGCCCAAGGCGACGAGTTCCGCCGGCCAGGTGAAGACGCCGTCGGGCATGGTGAAGCCTTCGAGCCGCGTGAACTCCTCCCGGCGGCCGGCGACGGCCGCTTTGAGGGCGACGCCGTCATCTTGGCCGGCCGCGACCGCCTGCAGTTCGGCCAGCCGCACGAACCAGATGTCGGCCGCGGCGGCCAGGATGCCGCGGGCGGCCCAACGGCGGCCGAGTTCGCGGGCCAACGGCCGGTAGGCGCGAGAGCACCGCGCCCAGTTCGCCTTGACGGCTTCCCGTTCGCGGGCGAGCACCTGGGTGAGATGCAGGTGGTCGCGGACGGCGGACTGCGCGTCCGCGGGGACTTTGGCGAGGATCTTCGCCTCCAGCGCCTCGCGGGCGACGGCGGCGTGTTCTTCGCGAGCATGTGGGTCGGCGCTGGCCGGGGCGGCCAGGTCGACTTTGATGGCGCTTACGACAAAGTGCGGATTTTCGTCCCAGGTCGGCGTGGCGGGGTCGCTTTCGCGGTAACCGCGCCAACCGAACTCCGCGATGAAGGCGCGGTAGGCGGACGCGAAGGCCGCCCAATCCTCGTTCGGCGGGACGGCGAGCCGCGCCATGACTTCGTCGGCCGAGGCGCCGGAAACCTCGGCGGCGAGGCTCGGCCGTGCCGCGATCAGCCGCGAAAGGTCCCAAATCGCCTTGCCCGGGCGGGCGCTCTCGACGTTGCGCAGGGCGCTCGTCAACAGGGTGACCCACTCGGCCGGGTAATCGGGCCAGTGCGTGCCGAGCAGCGTGCCGAGACCGGCGGCGTATTCGCCCCCGCCCACCGAGACGTAGTAGTGCGTCTCGAACAAGCGGCCCATGGCGCGGGTGTTGTCGTCGATCAGGCCGGCGATCTCGGCGTCGGTCAGACCGTCGAGTCGCCTCGTCTTGGAAGATGCGTAGCGCTCGCGAGACTCGGCGTCGCCGGTGGCCCGGAGCGCTTCCATGCCCCGCCAATGTTCGGAGATGATCGCGCGGGCTGCGGTGGCGCGGGCCTTGTCGCCGCTGGCTTCGGCCGTGATCGAATCGCCGCCTTCGAAGAAGGAGGAGAGCATCGCGTTCGAGCCCTCGACGGTCCAGGTGGCCGTGCACGCCATGTTGAAGGAAATGCTGATCGTCCAGCGACCGCCGAGGAAGCCGAGCTGATTGAAGAACGGCGGCGGCTTAATCGTGATCAGGTCCCGGACGCCGAGGTTTTCCGCGATCCCGGTGGTCCAGTAGTAGTCCCACCACGAGGCCAGGTCGACGTAGAGCGGCGTGGTGATGCCCGGCAGCACTTCATTGACGTTGCCGATGGTGTACAGCGAATACACCGCTTCATCGGGTTCGCAATCCCAGGAGCAAAGTTTCGTAGGCATGGGAGTCCCTTCGCAGGGGCGCACAGGGGCGCGACCCGTTCAGTGAGATCCTTGGGTGCGACTCCGCTCATCGTCACCCAAGGCACGGCTTAGTAGGCCGCGGTGCCGCCGTCAACGCTGAGGAGCGCGCCCGTGATCCCCGATCCGGCTTCGGACGCGAGGAGAAGGGCCATCGCCGCGACTTCAGCGACGGTGTTCGGCCGCTTGATCGAGGATTCGTCGGCGAACTGCTGGACCATTTCGTCGAAGGTCTTGCCCATGGCGGCGGCCGCGGAAGCGCCGGACTCCATGACGATGTCGGTGATGATGAAGCCCGGGCAGATCGCGTTGACCGTGATGCCCTGGGTCCCGACTTCCTTGGCGACGGACTTGGTGAAGCCGTTGATCGCGTGCTTGGCGGTCACGTATTGGGCGATGCCGGCCTTGCCGTGCTTGCCTTCGACCGAGGAGATGTTGATGATGCGGCCCGATAGCTGCGGCAGCATGTGTTCGAGCGCCTTGCGGGTGGCCCAGAAGGTCGAGTTGACGTTCCAGTCCATGGCATCCTGCCAGGCCTCGTTCGACATCTGGGCGACCGGTGCGAACCCGCCCGCGCCGCCCGCGTTGTTGACGAGGATGTCGATCCGTCCGAAGCGCTTGACCGTGTTGTCGATCGTGCGGTCGAGTTGCGCTTGCTTTTTGACGTCGCACTTCATGAAGGCGAGGCGGCGACCGCCCTTCATCTCGGCGACCGCTTCCTTGCCCTTTTCTTCGCTGCGGCCGCAAATCACGACCTTGGCGCCTTCCTTGAGGAAGACCTCGGCGATCCCGCGGCCGATCCCGCGCGTGCCGCCGGTAACAAGGGCGACTTTTCCTTCCAGCTGCATGGTTTCCCCTCCCGCAAGCCAGTTCAGCCGCCATTGGGCGGCCATACGCACGCTAACACGACCACTTTGGAAGAGCCACAAGCACGGCAACCGCTGGGCCGGGCCCGGGCAAAGGCCGCGGTCAGGCGGACTCAGCCGCCGCGGGTTCCCCGGCCGTGACGGTAGCCGCTTCGATCTCCGGGGCGACGACGCTCATTGGGCCGCCGACGAGGAAGTCCATCAACATGTCTTCGGCTTGCTTGACCGTCTCGTCGAAAGGAAACGCGCCCGGGTCGAGCAGCCATTGGAGCGCGACTCCCGTCATCACGCCGATGTGACGGGCGGCGGCCGCATCGGCATCGATGTCGTTGCGGAAATAGCCCTCGCGCTGGCCGGCCCTGATCGCCGCGGCGGTGCCGCCACGGAACCCCGCGTACAGGTTGCGAATCTGTTCGCCGAGCTCGGGAACGGCGCGCCCGCTCGCCATGAAGTGGAGGAAGATGTCGTAAGTCGTGGGGTCATCTTTGGCGAGCTGAAGGGTCACCCGGATGACGACGCGCATGCGTTCCACGGGGTCGTCAGTCGCCTCGATGGCCTCGGTGGTGACATCGCGGGAGGCTTCGGTGCAACGGTGGAGCATCTCGGAGAGGAGCTCCTGCTTGTCCCGAAAGTGGTACGAGACGAGGCCGCGGCTGACACCGGCCTCGCGTGTAATCTCGTCGATGCTGGTCTCGTTCCAACCGCGTTGAGCCATGACGCGGATGGCGGCCTCGACGATCTGGCGGCGCCGGATCTCGGCGATGTTGATTCGGGACATAGCGCGTGACCTCGCAAGCTGAGTCAGTTGCAGCCGGAGAGTACCACGCCGTTCAGATTGCCGTGTTTCAGCGCCGGGGCCACCGGAAACGCTCGTTCCATGGCCCAAGTTCGTGTACAGTCGCGACGCACTCTCGTCCCTGGCCGGGCGGCCAGTTCACTTTTGAGGAGACGACCGTATGGACATTTCGAAGGAGACGCTCCTGGACCTGCACAACCGCATGGTCCGCATCCGCATCTTCGAGGAAGAAGCGGGCAAGCTGATGGAGACGGCCCGCATCCCGGGCGCGCTGCATCTCTACGTTGGCGAGGAAGCCGTGGCGGCAGGCGTCATGTGCAACCTGTCGGACCAAGACCAGATCACCAGCACGCACCGCGGCCATGGCCATCTCGTGGCCAAGGGCGGCGACTTCAAGAAGATGTATGCCGAACTGTTCGGGCGATCCACCGGCTACAACAAGGGCAAGGGCGGTTCCATGCACATTTGTGACATGGACAAGGGCATGCTTGGCGCGAACGGCATCGTCGCCGCCGGTCCGCCGATCGCGGCTGGGGCCGCATTTTCCAACCAGTACAAGGGCAACGGCAACGTTGCCGTCGCCTTCTTCGGCGACGGCGCCTCCAACGAAGGCGCCTTCCACGAGGCCGCGAACATGGCCGCGCTCTACAAGCTGCCGCTCATCCTCTGCTGCGAGAACAACGGCTACGGCGAGTTCACCCCGCAGGCGAAGCACCAGGCGATCAAAGACGTCGCCGACCGCGCCCCGGGCTACGGCATGCCCGGCGTGATCGTCGACGGCATGGACGCCATCGCCGTCTACGAGGCGGCCAGCGAAGCGATCGCCCGCGCCCGGGCCGGCAAGGGCCCGACCCTGCTCGAATGCAAGACCTACCGCTTCTACGACCACGTCGGCATCCGCGGCATGGGCGTCAGCTACCGCACCGACGCGGAAGTGCTCGAATGGCGCAAGCGCGACGCGATCGACCTGATGGAGAAGAAGCTCGACGAGATGGGCATCCAATCCCTGGCCGATTCAACCGCCATCCGCGACCGGACGCGGGAGGAAGCGCTTGAGGCGATCAAGTACGCGGAAGCGAGCCCCTTCCCGGAGCCGAGCGAGCTCCTGACCGACGTCTATTACGAGAAGGCCTCCTAAGGGCCCCCGAGGAGAGAACATGACTGAAGCGCGCAAGCTCCCGTATGTGGCGGCGGCCACCGAAGCCCTCCGCCAGGTCCTTCGCGAGGACGACACCACCTTTCTCTGCGGCGAAGATGTGGCCGGCTACGGCTCAGTCTTCGGCTACACCCGCGGCCTCCAGGCCGAGTTCGGCGAACGGCGCGTCTTCGATACGCCAATCTCGGAAGAAGGCATCATCGGCCTCGGGGTCGGCGCCGCCGCCACCGGCCTTCGCCCGATCGTCGACATCATGTTCATGGACTTCCTCGGCGAGTGCATGGACGAAGTCGTCAACCAGATGGCGAAGATGCGCTACATGTTCGGCGGCAAAGCGAAGCTTCCGATCACGCTCTGCACCATGGCCGGCGCGGGCATCAACCTCGCCGCGCAGCACAGCCAGAGCCTCGAAGCGTGGCTCTGCCACGTGCCGGGCCTCAAAGTCGTGATGCCGTCGTCGCCGTACGACGTCAAGGGCCTGATCATTTCGGCGGTGCACGACGACAACCCGGTCATCGTCGTCATGAACAAGCGCATGTTGGGCGTGATGGGCGAAGTGCCGGAGGAGATGTACGAGATCCCGCTCGGGAAGGCGAGCATTGTCCGGCCCGGCACGAACTTCACCATCGTCGCCACAGGCCGCATGGTGCCCGAGTCGCTGACCGCGGCGAAGGAACTCGAAGCCGACGGCCTCGACATCGAAGTCGTGGACCCGCGGACGCTCCAGCCGCTCGACTCCGCGACGATCCT
>CAMAUF010000118.1 GCA_945861295.1 bacterium
GTCATCTTCTTGCTGCTCATCGGGTCTCCTGTCCTGGCGATGCGCGTCGGCTTCACCGACGCGGGCAATAACGACGAAAAATTCCACACCCGGCGCGCCTATGACCTTCTCTCGAAGGGCTTCGGGCCGGGCTTCAACGGCCCCTTCGCGATCGTCCTCGATTACGAAACCAGCAAAGCCACCGGGGTTGAAGCGATCTCGGACGCCGTCGCCAAGACGCCCGGAGTCGCATCCGTGCTCGCGCCCGTCGTCAGCCCCGACGGCACGACGGCGATCCTGACGGTCTTCGCGACGACCTCGCCGCAGTCCGCCAAAACGACGGACGTCGTCCACCGGCTCCGCGACGACGTCCTCCCGGCGGTCGCTCCCGGGGCCGGGGCCACCGCGTACGTGGCCGGCGGCACGGCCACGACCATCGACATCCAGGACAAGATCGCCCAGCGGCTGCCGTTCCTGTTCATCGGCGTCATCGGGCTCAGCTTCCTGCTGCTGATGGCGGTTTTCCGCTCCGTCCTGGTCGCGCTCAAGGCGGCGCTGATGAACCTGCTCTCGATCGGCGCGGCCTATGGCGTCGTCGTCGCCGTCTTCCAATGGGGTTGGGGCGGCAACCTCCTCGGCGTCGAAAAGGGCCCGATCGAAGCCTTCATGCCGATGATGTTCTTCGCCATCCTCTTCGGTCTCTCTATGGATTACGAAGTCTTCTTGATCAGCCGCATCCGCGAGATCTACGTCCGCACGGGCGATAACGGCAGCGCCGTCGCGGAGGGCCTCGCGGCGACGGCCCGCGTCATCACCGCGGCGGCCGCGATCATGGTCGCGGTCTTCCTCGCCTTCGTCCTCGGCGACGACCGCGTCGTCAAGATGGTGGGCATCGGCCTGGCGACCGCGATCTTCGTCGACGCGACGGTCGTCCGGCTCGTCCTCGTCCCCGCCACGATGGAGCTGCTCGGCAAGGCGAACTGGTGGATGCCGAAGTGGCTCGACCGCATCCTGCCGGAGCTGCACATCGATGGCGACGGCGAAGCGTCGCCCGAGGCGCGGTTCGCGGGTTCCCCCGCCGGAGGCCAGTAGCGATGAACGAGAAGGCGCCGTTGCCGCAACCGGCGGCCTACCCGCGCTCGGCGACCTATGGCGAGGCCTTCATGCTGGAGACAGCGATGGGCCCGAACGCCCTCTGGCTCGCGGAGGCCGTCACGGCGGTCATCGGCCTCAGGCCGGGGATGCGTGTGCTCGACCTTGGTTGTGGCCGCGCCTCCAGCTCCATTTTCCTGGCGAAAGAGTTCGGCGTCTCGGTCGTGGCCGCGGACCTCTGGATCAAGCCAACGGAGAACGGCGTCGACGGCTTGGTCATGCCGATCGCGGCCGAAGCCCACGCCCTCCCGTTCGCCGACGGTTACTTCGATGCCATCGTCAGCCTCGACGCGTATCACTACTTCGGCACGGACGACCTCTACGCCTGGACGATCGCGCGCTTTCTCCGGCCCGGCGGCGCCCTCGGCATTGGTGTGCCGGGCGTCACCGCCGAACTGGACGAGCCCCCGGCCCATCTCGCCCCCTACTGGGACCCGCAATTCATGAGCTTCCATTCACCGGCCTGGTGGCGGGGTCACCTCGCGCGGTCCGGCCTCTTCGCCTCGGTCGAAGCCGAAGCCATCCCGGACGCCGCAGACCACTGGGCGCGCTGGGAGGAGTTCCGCGCCGCCGCCGCCAACCATTCGCCTGGTTCGCCGCGTACCTCGAGCCAGGAGGCGGAAATGCTTCGCGTCGATGCGGGACGGACGCTCTTGCTGCAACGCATCATCGCCCGCAAGCCCGAATAGCGGACGGACGAGCCGACTATTCCGCCATCAGGCTGTAGCCGTTGACGCCGGTTTCCGCGAAGCCGTAGGTCCACGAATTCGCCTCGAAGACCGCGTACGTCGTTTCGCCGTCACAGGTCACGCGGCAATGGTAATCATCGTTGCCGAGGACCTTGGCGCGCACGGCGTCGTCGTTCAGGTCGTACGTCTCGCCCGAAACTGGCTGGTCGCCGGGGTCCATGCCGTGGAAGAGGTTGCGGTCGGGCGTGCCGCCGTCCGGCCCGCCATACATGCCGCAGCGGAGCGCGCCGATCTGGTTGCCCAGCACTTCCCAGCGCAGTTCCTTCCACTCGCCGGTGTCGAGCAGGTTCCGCGTCACGATCCTCCGGACCGTCCGTTTGTCGGCGTCGAATTTGAGCCGGGTCTCCTGCTTGTTGACCATGCCCGCCCCAGGCCGGGCATCGCCGAAGTTGTAGAAGACGCGATTGCCCCAGATCGACCACTCCTTGAACTCGACCCACTGGCCGCCGGGGGCCGTCGTCGGGCGGCGCCCGCCTTCGAGGGCGTGGCCAGGGCCGCCGACGCCATCGCGGATGCCCCAATGGTGGTCGCGAGAGCCGTTGAAGGCGGCCTGTTCGAGGCGGAAGGTCTCGCCGCCGACCGTCACCGTGCCCTCCTGGCGGCCGAACGATTCGTAGCCGCCGAGGTCCGGCGGGCGCATCGCCTGGCGCTTCGTATCGAACCAGTTCAGGTCGAAGCCGATGCCGTAGGCGTTTTCGCTGAGCACCAGCCGCCACTGCTTGAACGGCTCGACGACGGTGTAGGAGAGCGGGCCGACGCTCATGTCGAAGCGGTTGCGGGTCAGGGGCCGGCTCGCGCGCACCGTCGTCTGCTTGCCGCGGAGCGTCACGATCGCGTACCCCTCGACGCGCTTCAGGTTCGGATAGACGCCGAAGCCCGTGATCACGAAGAGGTCGCCCGTCGTGTCCTGCGCCGTGAACCAGTAGCGCTCGTAGGCGCGCGGGTCGCTCCGCACCTCAACGTTGGGCGACGTTTCGGGAGACCATTCGTGCACGGGGTACTCGGAAAGCGGGTTCAGCGCGCCCATCTCTTCGGGCAGCTCAAGGTCGACGTTGATGGCCATGTTCACTCCTCGTTGGTCAGCCGAGGAAGCATAGCCTACGACGGCCCCAGCGCGCGGCATCCAGCTTGGGCGTTCATCCCTTGCGAAACGGACGGAAGAAGGTGCGGAGGTCCTCCACCAGCGCGTCCGGCGCTTCCGAGGGGCCATAGTGTCCGCCCTCGGCCATCAGCGACCAGTGCACGAGGTTGGTTTCGCGCGCCGCCAACGCCCGCGGGATGAAGAGGAGCTCCTTCGGAAAGATCGCGAACCCGGTCGGCACGTCGATGGTGGGCTTTCGGTTGTGGACGGGACGCCACGGGTCGTGCGCGTGTTCCCAGTAGTAGCGGCTCGCCGTGCCGAAGCTCGAAGTCACCCAGAACATCATGATCGTCGTCAGCATGAAGTCCTTCGAGAAACGGCTCTCGACATCGCCGTTGGTGTCGCCGAAGCTGCGCCGGCGTTCGATCAGCCAGGCGGCGAGGCCCACCGGCGAATCGTTCCAGGCGTAGGCGAGCGTTTGCGGGTCGAGCCGGTTGACCGTGACGTGGCTCGCGGCAGGGATCATCCGCGTCGTCATGCGGGCATGCCAATCTTCTTCGCCGGGGCCGTAATCGGCCGGCGTGAGCAGGTTGAGCGGCGTCCCCGGCAGGCCAGGCATCGTTAGGTGGAGGCCGATCAGGTGGTCACCGTACTTGTGCGCCTGCATCGAAGAGACGATCGCGCCCCAATCGCCGCCGCCGAGGCCGTACCTCTCGTAGCCCAGGACGTCGCGCATGAGCGTGTCCCACATGTCGGCCGTCTTCTGCGGGCTGATCCCGGGCACGCGCAACGGCGAGGAGAAGCCGTAGCCAGGCAGGTCCGGCAGGACGAGATCGAACGCGTCCCGCTCGTCGCCGCCGTAACGCGCGGGGTCTGTCAGCGGCCCGATGAGGTCCTTGTACTCCCAAAAGGTCTCTGGCCAGCCGTGGGTGAGGATGATCGGGATCGGGTTCGGGCCTCGGCCCCGTTCATGGACGAAGTGGATGGGCGCGCCTTCGATCATGACCTTGTATTGGGCGAAGGCGTTCGCCGCGCGCTCCTGGGCGCGCCAGTCGTACTTCATGATCCAGTACTCGACGACCTCGCGCATGTAGGCGCCGTTGACGCCGTAGCGCCAATCGTCGTTGGCGAAGTCCTCGGCCCAGCGCGTCCGCTGAAGGCGTCCGCGCAAGTCGGAAAGGACCTCTTCCGGGACGGCAATCTGAAAAGGCGCGGCTGCTGGCATGGCGGGCTCCTCCAAGAGATTCGGCGGTTCGGTGGCCCCGAAAACGTTCGCTTACGCTTGGCGGGCATTCTACCGCGTCGGGGTCCACCGGCCTCGTGAACGGGTGAGTACGGGCGCGTACGCTATCGTAAGCCGTCGTTGTTCGAGGAGTGGACATGTCAGAGGTTGAAGTTGGGGAGGAACTCCTGTTCGTGGGCCTGAAAGTGCTCGATGTCGCCACATGGATCGCCGGTCCCGTCGCCGGCACGATCCTCGCTGATTACGGCGCCGATGTCATCAAGGTCGAGCAGCCGGGCGCCGGCGACGCCTACCGCAACTACTGGCGGACGCCGACCATCCCGCAGGCGCCCGCCAACTACCCGTGGCTCACCGACGCCCGCAACAAGCGCAGCCTCAGCCTCAATCTTCGAGACCCGGAAGCGAAGGCGATCCTGCTCGACCTCGTCCGCCAGGCGGATGTCTACATCACGAATCAGCCGATGCCTATGCGGCGCGCTTTCGGCCTCACCTACGAAGAGTTGGCCCCGGTCAATGGGCGGCTCATCTATGCATCCATCTCTGCCTATGGCGAATCTGGCCCAGATGCCGGCCGCGAGGCCTTCGATGGCGTCGCCTGGTGGACGCGGAGCGGGCTGGCCGACCTGGTCCGCGCGCCCGGGGCGCTGCCCGGCGGCTCTGTGCCCGGCATGGGCGACCATCCGACTGCCGTCTCGCTCTACGCCGCGATCGTCACCGCCCTCCTGCGCCGCGAGCGGACGGGCAAGGGCAGCCACGTCCACACGAACCTCATGCATAACGGGATCTGGTCGAACGCCTGCCTGGCCTCGTCCGCCTTCGTCGACGGTGTGGATTTCGCGCCGTTGAGGGCCGAGAAGTCGCCCGCGGTCAGCCGCGAACTCTACGAGACGGCCGATGGCAGGCTGCTCCAACTCTTCATGGTCCGCACTCAGGCCGAACTCGATGGCGTTCTGATCGCCGCCGAGGGCTTCGACATCCTCAACGATGCGCGGTTTGCCACCGCCGAGGCTCGGGCCAGCCACACCGTCGAGTTCATTCAGGAACTCCGCGGGCTCATTGGTCAGCGCACGGCGGCCGAGTGGCTCGCGACCTTCCGGGAGGCGCGCGCGCCGGTCAACCTTGTCGCGGAGATCACCGACTTTGCGGACGACATTCAGCTTCAGGCGGCCGGCGTCATCTCGCCGCCGAGCGACCCCGCGGTCGGCGCGCGATTTGTGATCAACCAGCCGCTGAACATCGACGGGATGCCGCGCGTCGGTGCGCTCCCGGCGCCGGAATGCGGACAGCACACCAACGAAATCTTACGCGAGATGGGCCTGTCACCGGAGCGGATCAGCCAACTGCGGGCCAAGGGCGCCGTCTGAGCGCGCCCACGCGTGCCCGTCTCGCCCCAACCAGACAGGCCCTACCGGCCAGCGCTCTCCGGGACCAAGCGTAGCCCGGCCGCCGCGAGGTCGCTGTCAAAGCTGAATGCGGTGGTGATCCGCAGGCGCCGCCCGAGGACGACCAGGCTGGCATCGGGGTAGCTGAGCGGGACGCCCGCGTACTCGTCGATCACTCGCCAGATCTCGGCGTCGAAGGCGTCGTCGACTTCATCGATTGAGACCACCGGGCTGGCTTGGAGGTTACGCACCACGGCCCGCGCTGAGTGGTGCCCGGCACGCCTCCTCAAGAAGGTGTAAATCTCTCCCACGATGGTCGCCGTGGTGAAGAGCCGGAGCGCCGGAGTGCGAAAGTGGGCCCGTGCTGCCAGATGATACTCGTCAGCCGGGAGACTGAATGCAACGACAGGGCCTGTGTCGAGCATCTCGTTCACGTTCGGTGAGGCTCGTGTCGCATGGCGATGCCGTAGACGACCTCATCAATCGAGGTTGAGGCGTGCGTCGGGTCGCCCTTGAAGTCTTTGTCCGCGATCCCTTCGATTCGGAAGAGTGGGTCACGCTCATCGATCTCCGCCAACTCGTCCGATGATGATAACCACGCTGGCGAACCATCTCCACCCTCGACGAGCGGCTGCAGTGCGCGGCGCACCACCTCGCTCATCGAAATCCGCAGCCGTCGCGATTCACAGCGGAGGGCATCGGCTTCTTCGGGGCGCAGGCGGACTTGCACGCGTTCCATGGGTCCAGCATAGCGAAGGGCGCTCATGCGCGGCAACGGGCGCGAAGCACAGGAATCCTCCTGACGTGGGCGCCGCTCCTCTTACGGCGGGGCTCTGACCGCCTCCATCGCGTACGCTGGGCGGATGGACGAACCCGATTGGCTCGCCGAAGCGCGGCGGCTCGCGACCGCCTTCGCGGCACGCGCGGCCCAGCACGACCGTGACGGGAGCTTTCCCTTCGAGAACTTCGAAGACCTCCGGGCGGCGAGCTTCCTGAAGCTGACGGTGGCGAGGGAGCACGGCGGCTTCGCTGCGCCGCTCACCACCTACCTCCGCGTCCAGGAAGAATTGGCCGCGGGAGA
>CAMAUF010000119.1 GCA_945861295.1 bacterium
GGATCTGCGCGCGGGGGTCGGCCGCTTCTACGCCCATGGGCAAGTCTGGCCCGCCGACCCATTGCAGCAGGTGCGGGTCGGCATGCTTGATCGGGCCCTCGACATGGTGGCCGTCGTAGAGAAAGACGCCGAACTTCTGGGCCTTGGTGACCTTGACCTTGCCCTCGCCGAGTTCTTCGTAGAGGGCGCCGCTGATGGGGTGCACTTCAACACGCATCGCTGAACCTGCTTTCTCGCCCGCACGATCGGGCCGGGGTTGGTGGGACGCCGCCGATCCTGGCCGCCTGGCCAACAAAACAGCGATATCATAGCAGGAGTGGACCGTCGCGCGACAACATCCCCGGCCCGTGTCGCTGCTCCGGAGGGCGAGGAGCCGGCACCGAGCCCGGAACGTCAGTGACGGGTCCGTCTGTCCCCAGAACTCGTTCGGCGGGCCGAACAGGGCCGGCACGGCGGAACCCGTCGCCGGATCCAGCTCGGCCACAGCGAACCTTGGCCGCCCGCCGACGGACCCGTCGCTCGATCGCTCGGGCTCTGTTGCGTTGTGCTCGCCCGCGATGGCCGGTGGGACGTGGCAGGCGCGTCCGTTAGACTGTGACGATGAGCAACTCGACGCCTTCGCACATCCGGGAACGCGCGGCCGCGGCTCGTGCGGCGGCACGCCAACTCGCCCAACTCTCGACGGGCGCCAAGGACCGCGCGCTCCGGCGTGTTGCCGAGCTGCTGGAAACGGACCAGGCCGGCGTGCTCGAGGCGAACGCGCGCGACCTCGAAGCGGGGCGCGCGGCCGGCCTCGACGCCTACTTCCTCGAACGGCTCAGCCTCAGCCCGGAGCGGCTACGGGGAATCGCGGCCGATACGCGGACTGTGGCGACCTTGCCCGACCCGATCGGCGAGGAGTTCGATGTGCGGACGCTGCCGAATGGGCTGCGGATTGGGCGGCGGCGCGTTCCCCTCGGGGTCGTGGCCTGCATTTACGAATCGCGCCCGAACGTGACGATCGACATCGCCGCACTCTGCCTGAAGAGCGGCAACGCCGCGATCTTGCGCGGCGGCAAGGAAGCGCGGCACAGCAACGCCGCGCTGGGCGAGCTGCTACAGCGCGGCCTGGCCGAGGCCGGCGTTCCGGGCGAGGGCATCCAGGTCGTTAGCGACCCAGATCGCGCGCACGTCGACGAGCTGCTTGAGATGCACGACCTCGTCGATATCATCGTGCCGCGGGGCGGGCCGGAGCTGATCGAGTACGTCCGCCGGAAGGCGACGATGCCGGTCATCGCGCACGGCGACGCCGTCGTCAACATCTATGTGGACGAACAGGTCGACCTGGCGATGGCCATAACGGTCGTCGACAACGCCAAGACGCGGCGCTATTCAATCTGCAACGCCGTCGACACCGTGCTCGTCCATGCTGGTGTCGCGCCGGCCTTCCTGGCCGCGCTGGGCGAACGTTGGGGCGGGAAAGTGGCGCTCCTGGCCGACGGGCGGGCACGTTCGTTGCTCGCGGACCACGCCGCGGCGGGCCACCCCGTCGCCGACGCGACGGAAGAGGACTGGCGCACCGAACACCTCGCGCTCAAGGTCGGCGTGCGCATCGTCGACTCCATGGACGAGGCGATCACGCACATCGAGCGCTACGGGAGCCATCACAGCGACGCGATTCTGACGGAGAACTACACGAACGCGATGCGCTTTCTCGACGAGGTCGATTCGGCGTGCGTCTATGTGAACGCGAGCACACAGTTCACAGACGGAGCGCAGTTCGGCCTAGGCGCCGAAGTCGGCATCTCGACGCAGAAGATGCACGCCCGCGGGCCGATGGGGCTGCGCGAATTGACCAGTTACAAATGGACCATCTTCGGGAAAGGCCAGGTGAGGCCGCTATGATTTCGTTTGAACGCGAATGCCGGACGCCCAGCTCTGAGTCGTACGTGATCTGGGAGGACGGCGGGCTCGTCGGCCGGATCGACGTGCATTACCAGGCCGATCAGGTGCACGCGACCCTCTGCACCACCGCCGACGCCGACGAAGCGCGCATCCAGGTGCTGATCGACGCGGCTGACGAACAGCTCGTGATGACGGCGAACCCGTATCGCGAGGATTTCGTCGTGTCGGTCTGGAAGGGCTCGCCCGCCGGCGTCTATAGCGACGACAGCAGCGACGAGGATGACGACGAGGACGAGGACGTATTCCGCCTGAACTGATTCGAGCGTGGCGGACGCCGCTGCATCAGACGGGTTGCAGCGGGCCGCCGGCGCCAGCGACGGCGACCGTGATCGGGTCGCCGGGGCTCACGCTGCCGCCGGTAACGACGACCGCCATGACGCCCGCTTTGCGGATGAGCGCGCCATCGGCGGCGTGATCCAGCACCGCCGCCATAAGGCCCGGTTGGACGCCGTCGAGCTGGGCGCAGGGGTTGCGGAGACCCGTGACTTCGATGACCGCCTCGGCGCCGAGCCGCAGTTGCGTGCCCGTGGTGAGCCCGAGGAGGTCGATGCCGCGGGTCGTGATGTTCTCGCCCATGGCGCCGGTCGCGATCGCGAAGCCGGCGGCGCGCAGTTGGTCATGCAGCTCGGCGTGGATGAGGTGGACTTGCCGCAGGTTCGGCTGAGCCGGGTCGCGGGCCACCCGCGACCGGTGCTTCACGGTCGCGCCGGCGTGCGCGTCGCCTTCGAGGCCGAGCCCGGCGATCAGGCGGACCGACTCGACGGCCGCTTTGGCCATGGTATGGCCGGGACTGAGATGCACGGCGACGACGCTGGCGTCCATGGGGCCACCTCCTCCTCCCTAGAAGCGCGCGTAGTTCGGCTCGCGCTTTTCGAGGAAGGCTTTGACGCCCTCTTGGAACTCGGCGCTGGCGAGGCGTTGCTTCTGGTGTCCCCATTCGAACTCGAGGTGGCCTTCGAGAGTCGCGCCGATGCTGTTCTTGAGGGCGCGGCGGGTGGCCGTGATCGCGGTCGGCGGCTGTTTCGCGTAGAGGGTGGCCTGGGCCATCGCCTCTTCGAGCAGCGAAGCATGAGGCACGACCTTCGAGACGATGCCGAGGGCGAGCGCCTCCTGGGCATCCACCAGCCGGCCCGAGTAGAAGAGGTCGGCGGCGCGTTCGGGTCCGACCAGCCGGGGCAAGTACCAGGAGAGGCCAAAATCTGGCGAGAGCGCACGCTTAATAAAGATAGTGCCGAAGCGGGCCTGGTCGCTGGCGATGCGGATATCGAAGCCGGTGCAGAGGCCGAAGCCGCCGCCGACCGCCACGCCGTTGACCGCGGCGATCGTCGGCTTGTCGCAATTGTGCAGCGCGAGGATAGTCCGGCCGGCGTCGCCGAGCGGGTCGAGCCCCTGGGAGCGGGGGTTGGCGGGCGCGGCGCCGGAACCCATAGCCGCGAGGTCGGCCCCGGCACACCAGCCGCGCCCTTCGCCGGTGACGACAAAGGCACGGACGCGGTCATCCGCCTTGCCGGCTTCGAGCGCTTCACGCAGCTCCGCGACGAGCGTGCCGCCCATCGCGTTCATACGCTCGGGCCGGTTGAAACGGATGAGCATGACGCCGTCGGTAGTGGTATCGATAATGCAATCAGACATGGCCGAGAGCGTAGCATCTCGGAGCGGGAGGCCCAATTTGGAGCGCCGTGCACTCTTGGCGACATCACATCCTGGCGAGGTGGAAGAACTGACGCGGATCCTCGTCGCCGCCGGCTGGGCGGCCCTGGCGCCGGCCGAAACCGGGCTCACGCCGCCCTCGCGCGTTCTTGAGGGCGCGACCCTCCGAGACCAAGCGATCGGCCGCGCCACGGCGTTCGCCGGGCTGGCGGGGATGCCGGCCCTCGCGGTGGCCAGCGCCTTCAACGTGTATGCGATGGGCCAAGAGCCGGGCCTCCGCACGCACGACTATGCAGGTGAGGCCGCGGCCGACGCGGACCATCGCGCCAAGCTCCTGACGAGAATGAAGCGCGTCCCGACCGGGCAGCGGATCGCGCTGTTCCAAGTCGCCATCGCGATCGCGACGCCGGGGGCGCCGGTCAAGGTCTGCAATTCGACGCTCGAGTGCGAGGTCGCCATGGAAGAGCGCGGCGGCGGCGGCTACCTGTTCGACGCCGTCACGCAGGTCGTGAGCAAGCGCACGCTGGCGGAACTGGACGACGCCGAGCGCGACCGCGTCAGCCATCGTGGAATGGCGATGAAGCAGGTCGTAAAGTACCTGGAGCAGTTGTCATCGGGGGGCTAAGGGCAACTGGTCGAGTGCCTGACGGAGGCGCTCTTCAAACTGGAGGAAGGCGTCGAGCTGGCGCAGGGCCGAGAAATCGGCTGTGAAGCGGCTGACGCTCTGAGCTGCCTGCTTCGTGTCGAAGGAGTCGCGTCGGCGCGCATTGAGGCCGGCCGCATCAATTAAAAGGTTGGCCAGCTAAAAGGTTGGCCAGCAACTGCTTTGGGTCGGGAAGTGATTGGAGGTCCCGGATTCTGGGGAGGCTCAGCGGCTGAGTCCCGTTCGGGTTGCCGGCTGCCATCCGGATCGCCCGGTCGTCGGAAAGAAGCCAAGCCTCGGTCATTCGCACGGGTACCAGCGGAACGCTCGGCACAGGCACATCGCTGGCAGACAAAGCCCGCTGAATCTCGTCTGTCCGTTCCGCAGGTTCCGCTCCCTCAGCATCTCGATGCACCACCAAGAGGTCCGTCTCGACCAACTCGATAGCGAGCCGAATCCGTTGGGAGAGCGGCAGAGATCCCGCCCGCTTGCGGTCGAGCTTGCTCGGGTCGGCCAACGTGATCTCTACGAGCTCACGGGGTCGTAGCTGCCGAATGGACCACTCTATAATCAGCATGAGAGACTTGTCGGATGGACCGTCACACAGCAGAGTGACGTTCATTTGGTCGTCACTCCCACGGAAGCATCGCTTGAAGGTCGGGCCGGTCCATCACGCGGGTTGGGCGCTTCTTTCCGGCCAACTGCGGCACGAGGTAGTCGTACGTCGCGCTGAGTGGATTGAGGTATGCGAGGAGTTGAGCCTTACTGACTGCTCGACAGTTGACGCAGTCCACCTGTCTCCAGGTACCAGGTAGCGGTCGAAAGACGGCCTGTTTGAACCGATGTCCGCCGCGAATGGCTTCCTCCAACGACGCGACGACCAGGGAATCATCTGCGACGTGGCTCACGACGATGGGGGAGTGTGTGTTAACGATGACTTGGCGGAGCGGATTATCGATTCCGAGCGGGAGATCCGTGCTGACAGCGATGGCGTTGAGCAGCTTGAGAACGGCTGGAATGCGCTCCGGGTGAATGCCGTTTTCCGGTTCCTCGAGGCAGAGGACACCGGTCCAATCGAGATCCTCTTGCAGGAGGGCGAGGGCCAAAAACCGTAGGGTGCCATCGGAGAGCGAACGTGCCGGAAACCTCGCGCGGTGAGCGTCCGTTACTTCTATCCGGAAGACTTCGCGCTTCTCGTCGCGATCGAGGTCGATGCTGCGCACTTCATCCACCAACTGAGCGAGGCTGTTCGAAAGCCGGCTGAGCAACGCTTCACGGTCCTCCTGCTGTGCGTCGGCCGTGTGGAGGAGGCGGTTCAGTGTCGCGGGGAGGTGCCTGCCGTCGCTCCGGATTCGGGGTGGGTCGGTGAAGTTGTCTTCGCGGCGCAAAGCGCCGGGCTCGAGTTGAAGCGCATGCCATGCCTGCATCTCCTTGCCAGCCAGGAGGGTCGTCTGACTTTCGGCGCTGTTGACCGACGAGAGCACCGTCCGCGGCAAGGTCGAGGTATTGCGAGCGATTGGACGGCCTCCGCTGTCGCTCCCCGTGTCCGCGTGAATTTTCACTTGCGATCCATCCGGGGACGTTGAAATAAAGAACGGGGCCGTCCGGCGGTTCTTGACTGCGGATCTGCGCCAAGCAATGTTGTGCGGAAATGCCAGCTTCTCCAAAGCCTTGCCAAACGGGATATGGGCCAGACTTTCGTGCACCACTTCTATGGGGCCTAAGGGACTCTCATATGGGTCCGGGCGGAGCCGGAGAGTCAATTCGTACCGAAGGAACGTGCTGGTGGCCGTCGCTTGCTGGCCGAAGTCGTCCACACCGGTTGGTGGGATGATGAACTCCGCTTGGAACGACATCTCGGAGGCATGGCCATACCCTGGAACAAAGTGAAAAAGGCCCCGGAAGTCCGGCGTCCGCCCGGAATCGTCCCTGATGGCCGCCGCCGCGTCGACGATTGGCTTGTTGGCGAGATTGCTCAGGAACCGGATCGCGTCGAAGAGGTTCGACTTGCCGGTTGCGTTCGCGCCCGCGATGCAGGTGAACGGTCCGAAGGAAATGTCGACATCGACCAGGTTCTTGAAGCCCTTGACGTGGAGGCGAGTGAGCATGGTGGCACCATCATACCGAATTCGCGGCGCGGCTCGCTCGCCCCGGCCAGCCCGGCCCGGTAGACTGCGGCCCACAACCTACCTACTGGAGTGACTGAGATGAAGATTGGCTTGTGCGTCCCGATCATGGGGCCTTACGCGGACCGCCGCGCCCTCAAAGAGTTCGCCATCCGCGCCGAGGCCGCCGGCTTCGACTCGCTCTGGGTGCAGGAGCACTTCATGTGGCGCGACGTGCCGAAGACGGGCTACGCCGGCGCGCCCGGCGTGCCGATGCCGAAGCCGTACCAGAGCATGTTGCAGCCGCTC
>CAMAUF010000120.1 GCA_945861295.1 bacterium
AATCGTCGTCATTGTCCGCGAGATCCTGGTCGATCTCCGCGGTGTGTTCGAGGTAGTACGCCCAGGCGTTGCCCAAGTCGTCCGGAGTAAGCGTGGGGTAGCTGTCGAGCAACTCGTCCTCAGTCCAGCCGAGCTGCCGGTAGCCGACCAAGAGCCATACGGGGATACGGGAGTTTCGGATCCGTGCGCGCCCGCCGACGACGCCCGGCGTCCGCCGGATCGTCGCTTGTTCCTGGATGGTCGCTGCCATGAGCCGCCTCCGAAAGTGCCTCGTGTCGCGAGGCCCCTTCGCCCAGGATAGGCGACTCAGGCCCGAATTGCGACGCGGAAACGCCTCGCCGGAGGCCGGCGAGGCGTTTCCCGTGCGGGCCGAAGCTCGTCGACTACGGTGCGGGGACGAATTCGATCAGTTCGAGCCGGCTGGGGCCGCCGCGGACCTTGAGTTCGAGCACCTTGCCGATGCCCGGCGCGTAATACTTGTCCTCGATCGGGATGGGCCCCAGGGGCGTCCACTCCTGGATGACGACGAGGTTGTGATAGGCGTGGCCGCGGACCTGCTTCTTGACGAAGCGCCGCAGGACCTTGGCCAGGTCCTCGGCCTCGCCCTCGTAGAATTCCTGGCGGTAGGCCATCCGGGGCATGGGGTTCGCCCACATTGTGATCCCCGGCTTGGCGCCGTCAACGCCCGCCTCCCAGGAGCCGTGACGGTTGATGATCTCGCCGTTGAGGACCTCGGCCGAGTCCTCGCCGAGGTACCAGACGTTGCCCTGCTTGTCTTGCGCGAACCAATCGAAGGTCGCCTCGATCAGCGAGCCGTCCTCGTAAACGTTGTCTTGGACGACGGTCGCTTGGATCCCGAGGATCGTCCGCGTCTCGTGGAGGACCTCGACTTCGATGTGCTCGACACCGTCGTCGGTCTCGTAGACCCAGCGCGAGCCCGGCTTCAGCGGGAGGTACCTGTTGGTGATTTCGGCGACGAAGTTGGCCGGGTCGACGAGCGGGTTGTAGAAGCCGCAATCACCGGGGTCGATGACGGGCTTGGGATCCACGTCGTCCACGGTACACAGACTGACCTTGAACGCGGGGTCGACGGTCACTTCGACATCCCGGCCATCGTCCAACGCCAGGCCGACGCGGTAGCCCTTGCGAGGCGAGAGCGTGTCGACGTCAACGATCGTCCCGCCGCCGGTGAACGCGAGGGCGGCCGCCGCCGCGCGGGTCTCGTTCGCGGTAGAAGGCGGGTCGACCTTGTCGGGCCCGTCGTTGCCGAGCGCGGCGGCGCCGCCAGTGGTCAGAGCGAGTGCGGCGAGCCCTATCGCTGCCGCCAGCCGTATGCGTGGAATGTGCATGGTGCGTCTCCCTTTTCTCGTGAGGTCCGGCCATCTGGCCGTTCTCCCCGGAGCATCCGGCCCGGCTGCTGAAGCAGCGCTGACCGGTCGTCCCCCAGGTTCAGGCTCTATTCAGCGAGAAGTCAGATACTGGTCACCAGCAGAACCGTGGCGGTCCACGCCCCTGGAGCGCGAATGGCCCGGATCTTGGTTGTAGAAGACGAAACGCGGCTGGCGGCGGCGATCAGGCGTGGCCTCGAGATCGAGGGGTACGCCGTCGATGTCGCGCTCGACGGCGTCGATGGCCAATGGCATGCCGAGCAGGCCGCCTACGATGCTATCGTCCTCGATATCATGCTTCCCGGACGCGATGGCTTCGCCGTGTGCGCGAACCTGCGGGCCGCCAGCATCTGGACGCCCGTCCTGATGCTCACGGCCCGCGATGCCAAGAAAGACGAAGTCCGCGCGCTCGACACGGGGGCGGACGACTACTTGGTCAAGCCGTTCGCGTTCTCGGTGCTGCTGGCGCGTTTGCGTGCGCTGCTTCGGCGCGGGCTGAAGGAACGGCCGGCTGTGCTTCAAGCCGGCTCCCTCCGGCTCGACCCGGCGGCGCACCGCTGCCATCGCGGCGAGGTTGAGGTCGAACTGACCGGCCGTGAGTTCGCCATCCTGGAGTTCCTCCTGCGGCAAAGCGGAGATGTCGTCTCGAAGGCCGCCATCATGGAGAACGTCTGGGATTTCGCCTTCGAAGGCGACCCGAACATCGTGGAGGTCTACATCCGGCGACTGCGGAAGAAAGTGGACGAGCCCTTTGGCTGCCATTCGATCGAAACGGTGCGGGGAGGCGGCTATCGCCTGGCAGCCGGCGAGCCCCGCACATGAGCATCATCCGGCGGCTGTACCGGCCCCTCCTCACGGTCCGCGTCCGGATCACCCTCGCGACGACGATCGTCGCCGGTTTCGCGATGGCCGGCGGGGGCATCGGCCTGGTCGCGTTCCACCGTCACGCGCTGACCGACAACGTCAACGCCACAGTGCGCTTGCGCGCCGACGATGTCGCGGCTCAGCTCGCGGCCGGGGCGGCGCCCGAGAGCCTGACCGCCTCTGACGATGAAATCGCCGTCGTCCAGATCCTTGATGGGGCCGGCGCCATCGTTGCGGCCAGCCCGAATATCCGGGGCGAACCCCCCGCCACGGCTTTGCGCCCGAATGGCAGCCAGCGCGTCCTCCGCTCGGAACACCTCGCGATCGACGAGGACGACGCGTTTCGCGTTTCGGCCCGGACGGCCGCGGGGCCAGCCGGGCCGTATGTCGTCATCGTGGCTGGCAGCCTCGAAGACGTGAACGAGAGCACCGGGGAGCTGGCCTCGATCGTGAAGTGGGGCGTCCCGCTCCTCCTCGCCTTCATCGCGGGCGTGACCTGGGTTGCCGTCGGCCGGGCGCTGTCGCCGATGGAGGGGATGCGGCGCGAGGCGGCGGCGATCACGGACCGCGACCTTGGCCGGCGCTTGCCCGAACCCCACGTCGATGACGAAGTCGGGCGCCTCGCTCGGACGCTGAACGCGATGCTCGACCGCCTCCAGGCCGCCTATGCAGCGCAGGAACGGTTCGTCGCCGATGCCGCCCACGAGCTGCGCAGTCCGCTGGCCAGCTTGAAGACGCAGATCGAAGTCGCCGCGTCGGTCGCTGAGGCGGACGAGCGCGAGACGCTGGACGGCCTCCTTGCTGAAACCGAACGGCTGCACCGCCTCGCCGACGACCTCTTGCTCCTCGCCCGTGGCGCCGACGGTGGCGGCAGCGAGGCCTGGCCAGTGCTCGACTTGGACGACATCGTGCTCGAGGAGGTCCGGCGTTTCCCGTGGCGCACAGGCGTTTCGGCCGGCGTGGCGAACGTTTCCGCGGCGGCGGTGAGGGGCGATGCCTCGCAGCTCGCGCGGCTCATCCGCAACCTCCTGGCCAACGCCAACCGGCATGCGGATGGCCAGGTGCACGTCACATTGTCCGAACACGGGCCGAGGGCGGTGCTGACGGTGGAAGATGACGGAGACGGCATCCCGGAGGGCGAACGTGAGCGGGTCTTCGAGCGTTTCACCCGGCTCGATGCTGGCCGCGGGCGGGACGGGGGTGGCTCCGGCCTGGGCCTGGCGATCGTCCGCGCCATCGTCACCGCGCATGGCGGGTCGGTGATAGCCGGCGATGCCTTGCCCAAGGGCGCTAGCTTTCGCGTCGAACTGCCGGGTGCATCGGGGTGATTCGTCTAGGCCCCTCTTCCTGGCGGGCTCGGCACAGGCCAGCGCGGAGCATCCACCACGAAAACCACCCACGGTGACGCGAATGAGTTGATTCGTCACGGTCTCGTCGCCGATCACGGCCGCCCGCGTCCAAGCCCGCCCTTCTTGCCCTCTAAGAGAGTCCGGTCCTAAAGCGCGCGCATCCGGTTGTTGCGCGGCTTCTCCTCGACTTCCGCCAGGCCGAGCGCCGCAAGGACAGGCGGCACGTACATCCCGAAGCGACCGCGATACCCCTTCCGATGCCCGTACCAACCGCCGACCGGGTTCGTCTCCGAGCGGCCCCAGGCCTCGACCGTGCCTTCGGTCGCGGCCTTTTGTTCGTCGGCGCTGCCGAGCGCCATCCAGTCTCCATGAGCTTTCAGCATGGCGTGGAGGTCTTCGATGCACCGCAGGTGGTAGCGAAGCTGCGTCGTGCCGACTTGGCAGACCAACGCCGGGGGTTCGGCCTGAGGGTCGCGATACATGGCGTAATCCGAACCGCCGCTCGGCGTTTTCAGCGTCCAAGGGCTGGCCTTGGTCCCTTCGCCGGAGACTTCGCTCATTGCATTACTCCTTGGCGCTCGTCGCCGTCACGGGTGAGGTTATGCCAGCTTCCTGAAATCGGGAAGGCCGCCTTGCTCCAAGCGCTTAACCTCGCCTAGTCTCCGGCAACGATCCCAGAGTCTGAGGTGCGATCCGTGAAACGCAAAGTCCTCGTCGCCGGGGCGTCGGGCCTGGTTGGGCTCGCCGCCGTCAAACACTTTGCGTCGCTGCCCGGCTGGGAGGTCGCCGGTGTGTCGCGACGCAAGCCCACAGGCATCGATGGTGTCGAGTTCGTGTCTGTGGACTTGCTCGATGCCGATGCCTGCCGGGACGTGTTTTCGCGGCTGGGCGATGTCACACACCTCGTCTATGCCGCGCTCCACGAGATCCCTGGCCTTCTGCCCGGCTGGCTCGACGATGAGGTTATCGACAAGAACGGGGCCATGCTGCGGAACCTGTTCGAGCCGCTGGCGACCGTCGCGAAGGGGCTGACGCACGTTTCGCTCCTGCACGGGACGAAGGCGTACGGCATCCACCATCCTTCGCTCGGGGTGCGAGGGCTGCGCATCCCGCTCAAAGAGCGCGACCCGCGCCGCCCGCACCATAACTTTTACTGGGTGCAGGAGGAGTACCTTCGCGGCAAGCAGCAGGGCCACGATTGGGGCCTGACGACTTTCCGGCCCACGGTGATCTATGGCGACGCGACCGGCGCCAACATGAACCCGGCCCTGCCGATCGGCGCCTACGCCGCCATCCTCAAGGAGGCTGGCGAACCGTTGCACTTCCCCGGCAAGAACCTGGCGCCTTGGGTGCACGAAGCGGTCGACGCGGACCTCGTTGCGCGTGCCCTCGCCTGGGCCGCGGAGACGCCGCGGGCCTGGGGCGAGGCCTACAACCTCACCAACGGCGATGTCTTCACCTGGAGCCAGGCCTGGGAGGCGATTGCCGAGGCGATGGAGATGCCCGTCGGCGAACAGCGGCCGATGTCGTTCGTCCACGACCTGCCGAAGCGCGCGGACGAATGGGCAGCCGTCGTCGACAAGTACGCGTTGGCCGGACCGCGCGACCTCGTGGCGTTCGCGGGCTACAACTCACTCGTCTACTGCGACGTCATGGTCGGGCCGGAGCGTCGCGGCGATTTCCCGGCGTTGAACAGCACGATCAAGGCGCGTCAGCACGGCTTCCATGATTGCGTGGACACGGAGGACATGTTCCGTACGATCTTCCGGCGCCTCCGCGAGCAGCGCGTGCTGCCGTAATGGGTGTGTGCTTAGGCGAAGTTTAGCAGGAAGACAAACCTGCCCCTCATGGATCGTTCGTCGTAGGTTCGTGCCAGGCTCTCCATGGCGCGCACTTGAACGCCAACAGGGGTCCGCTGATTGGTGAGAGCGACGATCCCCGCGTGGCGCCGACCCATGATACGCCACTGCGAGTCCAATCGTCGAAAGTCGCCCGTATTTTTTGTGAACAGTACTCTGTCCAATTGCGTCGCCAGCGCGAGATGATCGGCGTCTGTTCTCGCACGCATCCCCGCGTCCAGCGCGGTCAGGCAGTCGAAGCCCGAGCGCCGGAGCGCTTCGACAACCGTGCCGAGTGAGTCCTCGTCATGATAAAGAGTGAGCACGAGCTAAGCTTCGGTGAAGTTTTCGTCGGTGATGCCGTCGGGAAACAGTACAGCGAGGCGTTCACCCTCGCAGCGGTCTGCGTCGAGTTCCGCCTCGACTTGGGCGCGGTTTGCAAAGTAGTGAGCGAGTGCCGCATGGAAGAGGCTTGGGTCGAGGTCGGGGTTGCTCGCACACATCTGCTCGGTTGTAGCCCCGAGCAAGTGCGCCGCCGCCACCGAATGCACGGTGATACCGGTACCGCGGAGGCAAGGTCGTCCCGAACGATATCCGGGACGGGTGACGAGCAAACTGGCTATTTGTACGGTTGCGGTGGCGGACATGTCGGCATTATAGCTCATCAAGACCCGTGGTCGCGCAAGCGTCGCCACAAGCGTCGCCACCAAGGGGATACGCGACCTCCAGCCCCCGCGCATGCTCCCTCGACTCCCCATTCGGCCATAAGCCGACGCACGATCTTCCGGCGCCTCCGCGTGGCGCCGTGACGCCGGGTCCCTCCGTCCACGGCACGGCCCTCGTCCCTAGCCGTCGATCCCACGACGCTGGGGGCGTGGATGTCACGGCAACGCTGATTCCCGAGCCCATCGCGGCCGCGTTCGAATTGGACGGCGGGCCGGTTGAGCCGATCGCGTCCGGTCGCGTAAACGAGCACTGGCTTGTCGGGCGCGGCGGGGAGCGGTGCGTCCTCCGGCGATACGCCGCGGGCCAGACCGCGCCATCGATCGCGTGGGAGCATCGCTTGCTGCGCCACTTTGCCGGTCGCGGATGGCCGGTGGCGGCGCCGCTCGCCTCCGCCGCGGGCGATTCCTTGGCGGCAGCCGAAGGCGCGCTGTTCGCGCTCTTCCCGTTCCTGG
>CAMAUF010000121.1 GCA_945861295.1 bacterium
TGCCCCGTGGGCTCGGGTTTACGAGAGGCTAGACGGGTTGGCCGTCCTCAAGCGCCATACTCCACGGGGCGGAACGCATTCAGGATACCAGAAGCGGAACACGTGAGGTTAGCCCATCGGGTGAGGTTCAGAGGTTTGCCGCAGGGTGCTCCGCCAAGCTCCGCGTGTGCCGAGGCCCTCACCTCAATCCTCTCCCCGAACGGGAGAGGAAGGCGAAGACGGTGATTTTTCGATCCGCCGGGCCGACACCACGCCGAAAGGGCGACTACCGGTCACCGCCCGCAGGGGTTTGAACCTCACTCGAGTCCATCCTGGCCACCGCTCACAGAGCCGCCTTCATCCAGGGCACCGTCAGCGCCATGCCGGCTTCGATGTCGCGCGGCGCGAAGCCGATGGCCCGCGCGTTGGCGTCGACGACCGAGACCGGCCCGAGCTTGCCATAAACCCGCGAGCGGCCCGCGAAAAAGTGGGCGTCCGGCGGCAGGTCGCTGCCGGGCGGGAGCACAATCAAGGGCGCGGCGCTGCCCCAGTGCCGTTTCGCCACCTCGAGAAACCGCGGGAAGGTCGCGACCTCGCCGCAGAGGACGTAGCGCTTGCCGGCCGCGCCACGCTCGTACGCCAGCAGGTGCCCGCGCGCGACATCCTCCGCCAAGACCCAACCGACGCGGGCATCGACGACTTCGCGCAGGCTGCCGTCGCAGGCCGCGCGGATCAACAGGTTGTAGCTCATCGGGCCGCGCGGGCTCGGGCCATAGGCGTTGACGACGTTGCAGATGCGCACGTCCTGGCCCTGTTCGACGGCCGCGAAGATGACGCGCTCGGCTTCCGCCTTCGTGACCGAATAGGGGTCGACGAGCGCGGTGTCGCCCTCGTGCGCTTCGCTGACGACGCCGGCGGCCGTGATGATCGCGGCGCTCGAACTGGTGTGGACGATCCGGACGATGCCCTCCGCCGAGGCCGCCTGCAACACGTTCCGCGTGCCATCGGTGTTGAAGGCGCGGGTCGCTTCGAGGCTGTTCCCGACCGAAGCCGCCAAGTGGAAGACGCCCTCGCAGCCGGCCATCGCCTCACGCAGAGCATGCCCATCAGCGATCGTGCCCGCGAACTGGGCCACGCCTTCGGGCAGCACGTCGGCCCGCTCCGGCCGCCGCACTAGCGCGTTCACCGTATGCCCTTCATCCAGCAGCAGCCGGATCAGCGTCGAGCCCAAGTACCCCGTCCCGCCAGTGACCATGAACCGTGTCATGCCGTCTCCAATCCGTCGCTATTCGTCGTCCTCATCGTCGTGGTCGTGCTCTTCAGCGTGGCTGGCGAGCGAGGGCACCATGGCGATGTCGTGCTCTTTCTTGCCGCCTTTGCGCGGGGGCGGGACCGCCTTGAGCCGCTCGACCAGCTGCCCAATCGCCTCCTTCGATGCACCCGCCGGGATAACGACGGCCGCGCAGCCGCTATCGCGCAATACGCGAAGCTCCTGCAGTGAAACCTCGACGCCAGTCGTCACCAGGAGCACGCAGTTGCTCAGGCTGGCGATGCGGACGACCTCGAGCTGCTGGCCGAGCGTCATCGGGCCGTTTTCGCGCTCGAGGAAGAGCGCGTCGAGCTGGAGCGGCCCCAGCGCCCGCAGCGTCGTATCGTCGAGGGCCGAGGATGCGACCACGACCTGGCCCATCTCGTCGGTCTTGACCGCGGCGGCGGCCGTCGTCGCCAGCCCGCTAACGACAAAGTCGCAGCCGGCGGCACGCAGGGCGGCGGCGCCCGCTTCGTCCAGCGAAGGCACCACCGCGCCGGCGCCCGCCTTCTTGTCCAGCGCGGCGAGGGCGGTGGCGGCGGCCGAGGCGTCGGCAGCATCGATCAGCGCGAGATCCGCGCCAGCTTCGACGCTGGCCTTCGCGCCCGCGGCATCGGCGGCGCGAGCGATCAGGAGCATCGCCCGCGGCAGCTCCTTGGAGACGGGCCCGAAGCCCATCCTGGCGCCGCTCTCCCGGCGCTGGACTTTCTGGATGCGTTTCTGAAGCTCGCTCATGGGGATGCCTCCTGGCTGAATTCGGGAAGTTCGTTGCGGACCACGGCCCCGCCGGCGATGACGAGCGCCGGGTCCGAAAGCGTCGTGAGGTCCGCCAGCGGGTCGCCGCGGACCGCGATCAGGTCGCCATAGCGGCCAGGCGCGATCAGCCCGGCGGGGAGTTGGAGCAGCTCGGCCGCCCACTTCGTCGCCGCCAGGATCGCTTGGGCGGCGGTCAGTCCGTTGGCCGCCATGCGGAAAATCTCCTGGGCGTTCTCGCCGGGCCGGTTCAGCGGCGTGCCCTGGTCCGTGCCCATGGCGACGCGCACGCCGGCACGGACGGCGGCGCGAAAGCTGGCGATGTGGTCCGCCAGCACGAGGTTCGACTTCTCGACGGCGTACGGCGCCACGCCTTCGCTGGCGCCGCGCTCGGCCATCACGGCCGGCGCTGTCAGCGTCGCCACGAGGTATGTCCCGCGCGCGACCATCATCGCGATCGCTTCTTCGTCGAGCCAGACGCCGTGCTCGATCGAATCGACCCCGGCCCGGATCGCGTTCTTGATCCCGTCCGTCGCCTGGGCGTGCGCGCCCACGACGCGGAAGGCCTTGTGCGCCTCTTCGACCCCGGCGCGCAGCTCATCTTCGGTGAATGACGGCGATTTGGGGTCGACGCCGGGCGTCATGACGCCGCCGCTGGCGAAGAGCTTGATCGCCTTCGCGCCCGCCCGCAGCTGTTCGCGGACGGCCTTGCGGACTTCGTCGGGGCCGTCCGCCTCGCGTGCGAGGAAGCCGTGGCCGTGGCCGCCGGTCATCGTCACGCCCATGCCCGCCGCCAGGATGCGCGGCCCCACGACGAGGCCCTGGTCGATCGCCGTGGCGAGGTGCACGTTCATCTGGCCCGGCGCGCCGAGGTCGCGGACGGTCGTGAAGCCAGCCATCACGGTCTTGCGGGCGTGGGTCGCGGCTCGCAACGCACGCAGCGCGATTGGCTCCTGCCCGGCACGATTGAGGTCGCCGGCCTCGCCGCTGGAGACGATGTGGACGTGGCAATCGATCAGTCCGGGCAGCAAGAAACAGCCGCTGGCGTCGATCACGCGGTCGCCGGGTAGGGCCGCCATCTCCGGCCTGAGCGCGCCGATCTGGCCGCCCGCCAGGCGCACGGCGAGGCCGGGGCGGAACGTGCGCCCCTCGGCGTCCCAGACCAGCCCGCCGCGGATGACGATCGGGTTCGATTCGGTCACAGCCAGCATTGTCGCGGCCACCGGACGAAGGCGCGACCGGCGCAGAGCGCCCACGACTTCGGCCAGAGAATCTCTCTCGATTACCGGCGTGCCTCGACGGATTCTCGTTGGAAGGCCCGTTGTGTGAAGTAGGTCACATTTGGAACCGATACTGTGTGAACTAGTTCACACTTCTCGCTGAAATACTTGTTTACAAATCAATGTCGCTCTCGTAGCGTCCGCCGCAGTCTACAAACAGGAGTTTCTTCAGATGCCAGTTAACGCTGTTGCCGCATGGCAGGTTGCCCCGGGCCGCCGGGCGGAAATGATGACCGCGATGAGCCGCGCCAAGGCTATCCACGAGCGCCTCGGCGCGACGGCGCAGGCCGTCGCGGTCACGTACGCTGGAGTCAACTCCGGCCGGATCAGCTACCGCCTCTGGTTCCCGGACATGGCGGCGTTCGCCAAGTATGACGACGCCCTCGGCGGCGACGCGGATTGGCAGAAGTTCGCTCAAGAAGTGCTACTCGCCGCCAACCCGGTCGCGACGCTCGTCGCCAATTCCATCGGTGTCGATTTCCCGGGAGAAACCGCCCCGGTCCCGGTGGTTGTTCCCGGCTCGGTACTGCAGCTGAGCACCTTTCAACCCCAGCCCGGCCGGTTGGCGGACATCGCCGCCAACATCGCGGCCTGGCGCGCCATCGTCGCCCGCCACGGGCTCAGTTCGCGGACCGTCCAGTCGACGGCGGCCGGCCCGAGTGCGGGGATCATCAGCGTCGGCATTACCCACGCGAGCATGACGGCCCTTGTGAAGGCAAATGAGGCGCTTCAAGCCGACGCCGCCTACCAGGCGCTCATCCAGCGCATCTCTGGGGCCGGTACCCCTAGCGTCCAGATCGGCCAGGCGCTGGGCCGTTTCCTGCCCATCTAGCCGGCATCCCAGTGCCAAGCGTGAGGGTCTCGGCCGCGAACTCGCGGGCGAGACCTCGGGCGTTGTGGCCAACCCAATCCAGGGCGTGTGGCGCCAGGGCTCGCCCGAAAGCGGCTACGGCCGCCTCGTCCTATACTTTGTGCCAACTTGCACAAGCGAGGTTTGGCCCGTGCAGGCTGAGCCAACTCTCCCGCAGCTCCGCGAACTCGTAGCCGAGTTCGGCCCCGGCAAAGGCCACGTCCTCCCGGCCCTTCACAAGGTCCAGGAGACCTACGGCTATGTCTCCCGCCCCGCGATCGAGGTGATCGCCCGGCAGCTCAACACGACGGCGGCCCTCATCTATGGCGCCGCCTCGTTCTATTCCGACATCCGCACCGCGCCGCCGTCTCACGAAGAGATCGCCTGGTGCAGCGGGCCGACCTGCCGTTTGCGCGGCGGCGACCGCATCCGCGAGGCCATCCAACAGGTGCTCGACCTGCCCCTCGGCGGCCACAGCGACGACCATCGCTACGGCCTCCACATGGCGCAATGCAACGGCACCTGCACCGAAGCGCCGCAAGTTTGGCTCAACGGCACGGTCGTGGGCGGCCTCACCGTGGCGAGCGCCATCGAACTCGCCCGGAAAGTGAAGGCGGCCGAATGATCGTCGCCAATCGCGCCCTTCAAGAAGTCATCGACGCCGCCAAGGACGCCTGGGCCGCCGAACGCGGCAGCGGCAAGGTCATCATCACCGTCAGCATCGACACCTCGTCCATCGCGCGCGGGGCCGATGCGACCCTCGCCGCCCTCCGCGAACGCATCGCCACGCGCAAGCTCGACGCCACCGTCGGCATCAGCGGCAGCTGGGGCTTCAACTGGATGGAGCCGACCCTGACGGTCCGCTCCGCCGCCGGCACGCTGACCGTGCTCTACGGCAACGTCACGCCAGACCGCGTCGATGAACTGCTCGACCGCTGCGTGGTCGCCAGCGACGTCCTGCCTGAGCTCGCGATCGGCGTCGTCGAGGGCGTGCATCCCGACGTGAAGCCGCTCGCCGAGCACCAGTTCATGGTCGGCCAGGTCCGTCGCCTGATGGCGAAGATGGGCACGATCGACCCCTGGAACATCGACCACTACCTCGCCAACGGCGGCTACGAAGGCTTCGGGCGCTCCCTGGAGATGGCTGACGAAGCGATCACCAAGGAGATGAAGGATTCCGGCGTCGGCGGACGCGGCGGCGCCAACTTCTCAGTCGGGCTCAAGTGGGACTTCCTCCGAAACGCGACGGCGTCGCCGAAGTACCTCGTCTGCAACGCCGACGAAGGCGACCCGGGCGCCTGGGTCAATCGTATGGTCATGGAGGGCGACCCTCACCTGATCATCGAAGGGCTGATGATCGCGGCCCGCGCCAGCGGCGCCCGCGAGGCCTACGTCTACATCCGCTACGAGTACCCGCTCGCCATCGAACGCATGAAGAACGCCGTCCAACAGGCGCTGGCGAAGGGGCTGCTCGGGACGAACATCCTCGGCCTCGGCTGGGACTTCGATGTCGTCATCTTCAAGGGCGCTGGCTCCTACGTTTGCGGCGACGAAACCGGCCTGATCAACTCGATCGATGGCTTCCGCGGCATGCCCCGGATAAAGCCCCCCTTCCCGGCCCAGGCCGGCCTCTGGAACAAGCCCACGAACGTCAACAACGTCGAATCGTACGCCAACGCGCCGCTCATCCTGGCCAACGGCGCAGCCTGGTGGTGTGAACTCAACCCGAAGGAGCAGCCCGAAAAGGGGACGAAGATGTTCACCCTTTCCGGCCAGATCAATTGGATGGGCTGCCTCGAAATCCCCTTCGGTTCGAGCACAATGCGCGACATGCTCGAACGGTACGGCAACGGCATGCTCCCCGGCACGAAGCTGAAGGGTATCCAGCCTGGCGGCCCGCTCTCCGGCGTCGTCCCGGCCTCGGACATCGGCCTCCCGGTCCAGCTCGCCCCCTTCCGCGAACGGGGCATGTTCCTGGGCGGCGGCGGCATCATGTTCTTCGACGAGGCGACCAGCATCGTGGACCTGATCCTCTGGATGACCTCGTTCTGCGAGGACGAATCCTGTGGCCGTTGCACCACCTGTCACGGAGGCAACCAGCGCGCCGTCGAAATCCTGCGCCGCATCGCCGGCGGTGGCGGCCGCGACAGCGACCTCGACAAGCTCGCCGACATCGTCAAGACGCTCGTCTGGTCGAACTGCCAGCATGGCCAGCTTTCCCCGACCGCGATCAAGACGGCGCTCCGCTTCTTCCGCGGCGAACTCGAAACCTTGATCCGGGAGAAGCGCGACCCGACCCGGTCGCTGCCTGGCTTCATCCGCTACACGGTCCGCTCGCAAGCGGACCCCGCCCTTGCGGCGGCCGTCGCCATCTGCCCGACCGCCGCGATCGTCGAGGATGCGCGCGGTCAGTGGCAG
>CAMAUF010000122.1 GCA_945861295.1 bacterium
CCACGACCTGATCCTGGCGGCGCGTCACGTCAAGCGCGCGATCGCCATCCGGGAAGGCCGCGTCGACTTCGACGGGCCGCCCGCCTTCGTTTTCGAACCAGCCGGGCTGAGCCGCGTCTTCGGCGTCCCCATGACCGTGATTCGCGACCCAGAGACGGGCCTGCCGGTGCCGCTCCCGCGCGGATAGCGGCCACTCGGTCCGTATGCCGGAATTAGGCTCAGAGGCTGCGGTGGCGATAGGCGAGGGCGGTCATGGTGAAGGTGAAGAGGCCGAGCCCGCCCATCGCGGCGGCGGCCTTCCACAGCGCCGCGCCATCCCAGCCCGTCAGCACCAGCGAGCGCATCCCTTCCATCACATACGTCACGGGGTTGATCGTCGCCAGGAATTCGAGCCAGCCCGTGAACACCTCTTTTGGGGCGAAGGCGGGCGACAGGAAAAGCAGCGGGAAGAAGAGCAAGAAGCTGAGCTGCACCATCTGCGGGCTGCCTGTGCGCAGGGCGAGGGCAACGCCCATCGCGCCGTAGACCAAGGCGAAGACGCCGCTCATGAGCAGCAGCAGCAAGGCCCCAGCGATGCCGGATTCAATGCGGGCGCCCGCGATCATTCCGACGCCGATGATCAGCGCGCTGAGCACGATCGCCATTGTCACATCGGCGCCCATGCGGCCGAGGATCAGCGCCGGACGCGGCGCGGCGGTGAGGGCGAGTTTGTCGAAGTACCCGCGTTGCATGTCCTGCACGAGGCCCTGGCCGGCGCTCGCGTTGGAGACGGCTTGCAGGATCGCCGCCGGCAAGGCGAACCCGGCGTAATCGGTCACGCCGAAACCCGTTGCGGCGATGTTCTTGAAGACGCCGAGGTTCACAAAGAAGAAGAACAGCGGGATGAAGACATTCCCGCCGAGCAAGGCCGGGTTGCGCAGAGACTCCCGGATCGTGCGCATAGTCAGCAGATACGAATCGCGCGCAAGCCTCACTTCTTCACTCCCGCCGGCGCCGCGACGCCTGGCTCGATATGGTGGCCCGTGGTGCGCAAGAAGACGTCGTCGAGGGTCGGCTGCGAGTGCTGCACATCCGCCAGCGCGATGCCGGCCTCATCCAGCAGCAACACGACCCTCGGGATGGCGCGAGCGCCCTCCCGGATGTAGACGCGGACGGCTTCGCCATCCTGGCGGACCTCCTCCACGCCACCGAGGTTGCGCAGGATCTCCGCGGCCCGCGTGCGCGCCGCTTCGCCGCCTTCGGGCCGCACCGTCACGACATCCGCGCCCAGCGCGCCTTTCAGTTCGGCCGGCGAACCCTGCGCGACGATCTTGCCGCTATCCATGATCGCCACTTCGTGGGCGAGCCTATCCGCCTCCTCGAGGTACTGGGTGGTCAGGAAGACGGTGAGGCCCTCCTCCTGGTTGAGGCGCTGGACATAGCGCCAAATCGCGTCGCGGCTGATGGGGTCGAGGCCGGTGGTTGGTTCGTCCAGAAAGACGATGCTGGGACGGTGGACAAGGGCCGCGGCGAGGTCGAGCCGCCGCTTCATCCCGCCCGAGTATGTGCCGACGCGCCGGTCGGCGGAGAATTCCAGGTCGACGACGCGCAGGAGTTCGGCGGCGCGGGCCTTGGCCTCGCCGGCTCCCATGCCGAAGAGCCGGCCTTGCAAGGTGAGCAACTCGCGGCCCGTCTGCACGTCGTCGAGGCCGGCCTCCTGCAGCGCCACGCCGATCCGCTGACGAATCGCCGCGCCCTGCTTGGTCACGTCAAGGCCATCGACGAAGGCGGCCCCGCTCGTCGGCCGAAGGAGCGTCGTGAGCATTCGCACAGTGGTCGTTTTCCCGGAGCCGTTCTGACCGAGGAAGCCGAAGACGCGCCCGGCTTCGATGGCGAGGTCGATGCCATCGACCGCACGGATGTCGGGCGGGAAGGTGCGCACGAGGGCTTGGGCATGGATCGCGAGCATCGTCACTCCGTCAGCGGTTGGTGCAGGGGATCAATCTGGAAGACCAGAATCGTCGGGGACTTGGCCCGGCGGGCCTTCGGGACGACCCCGACCGCGACGGCCGCGCGCCTGCGGGCTCGGCTCGGCCCCCGGCCGCGGCGACGACCCAGGCGGCGGATCGCCCCTGCGCTGGAAGGTGCGCGCCTTCGCATCCGGCGGCCCGGTGGGGCGAGACGCGGGCGGCCCGCTTCGCGCGGGCGGCGGGCCGGGCCGGGGCGCCGGAGCGGGTTCGCGTTCGCGTTCGCCGCGGGGTGGCTGTTCCCTGGGCGCACGCTGGGCCGGACCCGACCGAGCCGCTGGCGCCGGAGATCCGCTTCGCGCCGGCACTTGCCGGCCAGAGCGGGCTGCCGGTTCAGCGGCGGGGGCCGAAGCTGCCGCACGCGCCGGTTGCGGGCGGGCCGGCCGGTTGGGAAGGCGCCCGCCCGCGACTGACGGCCGCGGATTGGTCATCCAATCCGGCTCTCGATCCTCTTCCATTTCGGCTGGCTCTTCTTCGCCAGCGACGATCAGCCCCTGAGCGATCGCCTCCGCCCGCGTCAGGCTCGGGGGCGGCGTCCCGATCTTGCTGGCTGTGTCCCAGCGGACGACGGTGCCGAGGTCGCGGTCACCGACCTCGATGCGCTGGCCATCGACAATCAGCGAAACCTGACGTCGAAGGATGTTGACGGAGATGACCTTGCCCTCGCCGGTCGGCGTGCTGCAGCGCTGCCCGAGCTTCGGTAACGTCTTGCGCATCTCCTTGTAGCCCAGTTCCTCGTAGGAAAGGCAACACAGGAGACGGCCGCAGAGCCCGCTGATCTTCTGCGGGTTGAGCGGCAAATCCTGCTCCTTCGCCATCCGGATCGATATTGAGGGGAAGGTCGTCAGCCAGTTCGAGCAGCAAAGTTCGCGGCCGCAAACGCCATAGCCGCCCGCCAACTTCGCCCGGTCGCGGGCGCCCATCTGCCGCATGTCCACCTTGGCGCCGAAACGGTCGCCGATGCGGCGCAGGAGTTCGCGGTACTCCAGCCGGTCTTCGGCGGCGAAGGCGAACGTCAGGCGTCGTCCGTCGAGCGTGAATTCGGCTTCGTCGATGCGGGCGGGAAACCCGGCCTCAACGGCCAACCTCCTCGCTTCGGGCAAGAGATCCGTGGCCCGCTTGCGGAGCCCGTCCATCTTGCGGATATCGGCTTCCGTCGCCAACCGTAAGATTGGCTTGAGGTCTTGGCCCAGGTGGTCGACGACGACCTGGGCCGGGGCGATGACGACTCGGCCGAGCTCCGGCCCGCGGACGGTTTCGACCACGACGAACTCGCCCGCGTCGAGCCGCATCCCGCGCGTATCGAAGTAGAGGATTCGGCCGGCGTTGCGGAAGCGGATGCCGGCCACTCGCGGCTTGGGGCGCTCATTCATGGGGGGTCGTGGCCTCCTCGGCCACCTCACCCAGTGTAAGGCGCGGGAACGTGAGGAGCATAAGGTCGAACACGCCTCGCACCAGCACATTCGCCTGCAGGTCGGCCCGGGCCTGAGTCACCGCTTTCAGGGCTTCGACGGCGCCCCTAAGAGGGCTGCGGTCGCCGTGGGGCAGGTCGGCGGCACGATGCAGGCGAGTCCGCCAAAAGGCCTCCCAGGTATCGAGCTCAACGAAAATCGCCTGGCGATCGCGGTCCCTGCGCCAGCGCTCCGCGAGGTCTTCGCTGTAACGAAACCGCTCGCCGAGGCTGCCGCTGGCGAGGCGGCCGCAGCGGCTGAGGAGCCGGGTGCGGTCGCCCATGAGGTCTGGCTGGCGGGCGAAGCTGACGGCGCGGCCTGGGCGACCGTGGCTGGCGGCGGCCGCTTCGCCGATCAACGCCGGCGCGAAGCCAAGCCTCCCCAGGCCCGCTTCGATCTCTTGCCGGCCAACCAGGCGCACCTCGATGCGGCGGCAGCGGCTGCGGACTGTTTCCATGATCGATTCGGGCGCGCCGCTAATCAGGACGAAGACGGTGTGTCCCGGCGGCTCTTCGAGCGTCTTGAGGATCGCGTGCGAGGCCGGCTCCGTGATCGCCTCCGCGGGATCGATGATGACGACGCGGTGGCGGGCCTCGAAGGGAAACCGCGAAACGGCGTCGATGATGCCGCGCACCTGGCAGATGCGGATATCGCGGGCTTGGGCGTGCTTTTCGTGGCCCGTGTCGCCCGCGCGTGGCCGGCAAAGCGTGTCCCCCGGGCCGACGGTCACGATATCCGGGTGCGTCCCTTCCGCGATCAGGTGGCAGGCCCGGCAGCGGCCACAGGGCCAGGCTTCACTGGGTTCCGGCGCGAGCTCGAAGCCGAAGCCCGGCTGAGCGGCGGGCGCTTTCGCCCCGCCGGGGGCGGCCGCGCAGTTGAGCAATTGGGCAAGGTGAGTAGCCAACGCCCTGCGCCCGGTCGACTCCGGGCCGGCGAGGAGGAGCGCGTGCGGCGGCTCGTCGCTGGCTGCGAATGAACGGAGCTCTCGCTCAATAGCCTCGTGCCCGATCAGGTTCACGTCCCTAAGGCTACACGGTGGCGGCCGGTGAGGCCGCTAGGCCGCGAGAGGTCAAAGCCCGGCACGACCACCACCCGCTCTCCCGGGGAACGATGCATCGGCCTGCCAGGCCGGACAGCAGCGCCGTTCTCCGTCAGGCTGGGCCGAGAAGCTCTTCTTCGGAGGCTTTGATCCGAGTAGCGATGTGGTCGTAGTAGCCCCAGAATTCGAGCGCGACTGGCCCCTTGGGCTGCATGACCGCCGCCGGGTCGGCGCGAAGCTTCGCGCCGCGCATCCAGTCCATGATCAGGTCGTGGGTCCGTTCCCCAGACGACCCGGCGGGGGCACGTAGTTCGTGCACGGACATGTATTGGGGAGGCGGCGGGCCGCCAGCGCGCAGCCCAAGCCTGTAGAGAGTCGAGCCGCTCACGATCGGGCAATCGGCCATGTCATCGAGGAACGCGCGGTACCAGTTCTCGACCGTCTCAGCCAGGAATATCGCGGTGTTACCCAGTCCCCCATCGGGGTTCGCGAAGGTCACGAGGATGGACCCCGTGGCATCAGCCGGCGACGGACGGCCCGTCTCCGCGATCTTCCGGTAGTAGGACCACCATTCAACCTCGAGGCTGTTCCCAGGTGACCGATTCCACCTGGCCCCAATGCCGCGTTTGCCGACCTGGGCGTACGCGGACTGTGCGTCCCATGTGTCCTCCCAATCCGCCTGGTAGAGGGCGATGTACGGGGTCATAGTGCCTTTGATCACCTTCGTTTGGCGAAAGCGGCTAGCGCTGGGGAAGCCCTCGGAGAACAGCACGTACGGGAGGTGGTTGTCCGAGTACCAGGCGTTGTAATCGTCCTCGGTGAGTGGATGCTTCGGCTGAGTCACGACGACCATCACCGAGTTTGAGGTTCCCATGCAGTCTCCTTCCTTCGATCCCGATCGCCTTGCTGCTCGGTACGGGCGCTCAGCTGTTCGGCATCCTGCCCGCGCGGCCGGGAAAAACCGGGGGATCCGTCGGGCTGGCGCCAGGGCGGGAGGCCTTCTTCATCAGCCAGTCCCGGTTGTAGACAACATCGTCAGGCTTACCGGAGCCCTGGAGGAATTGTGCCGCGAACGCGCCGGGGTAGTTCGGCTGGGCTTCGTACCGCTCCGTCCTGTTCCATTCGTGCAGGCAGATTCTATGTGCAGTTCGCCATTCGCCGTTACGCCGTTCAAAACGGTCGAGATAGCGCCCGCAAAAAGTGAAGACCTGCGCCGTTACCTCGTCGACCTGGGAGTGGCCCAGCGTGAGGTAGTACGCCTCGGAGAACGCGACGTCCGGCCCCTCGAATTCGACGTAATGGTTCCCAATAACGTGCATCGCACCAGCGGGCTTCTTACGACCCTCGACCCCGGTGAAGAATTTCGCGAATTCCCAGCCCGGCCCCTGGAACATCGCTCCGTGGTCGTCGTAGCCATCCTCCCAATAAACGGAGGCGACGAGCTCCGGGTCGCTCCTGTCCACTCCCCGGCAGTAACGCATGAGCACGTCATACATCTCGTATCTCGCAACTACCTTCTCGATGGGCGAGAGTTCTGGGTTCATTGTCAGGTCTCCTCTCGGGGCAAATCGAGCCCCTCCGTGCAGAGCGGTTCGCAGCAAAACTCACGGCGACACTACGTCTACCGCTGGTGGAAGGCAAGCGCTGCCGCTGCTGGTCGCCCGGGACCGCATCGCCGAGGCGTTCGCCGAGATCTGCGGCGTCGCCTTCGGCGCCCGCTACGCGAGCGCGCCGCCAACGGTGAACGTCCACATCGCCACCAGGTCGTTGACCTGGGCCGCCAGGTCCGGCGTAAGGGCGAGCCGCAACGTGCCGGAGCCGCCCCCCATCACAAACGGCACCGCCGGCGGCACGAGGATCCCACGAGACTGGTGGGATCGAGCGATGGCGCCCCGCGCCCGGCTCAGAGTAGAGGGCCCGTCTTCTCTACTCGACGCGCGGGTTCACCTGCTGAGGACTGGGCGCGGCTCGGAGGGCGGCGCCGCCACGACCGGCGCGCTGCCT
>CAMAUF010000123.1 GCA_945861295.1 bacterium
CGCCCGAAACGTTTCGAGCCGCGCGGGCAACCATGGGCGGAAGGCCTGCATCCCAGCCCGGAGCCTCCGCGCGGCGACCCGCATGTCGTGCAGCGCTTCGATATCCTCGCCGGCCCGGGTCCCGGGTTCATTGGCGAGAAAGACGGCGAAGTGCTTGCGCATGATCGCGTAGGCCACGTTCGCCGCCGTCATCGCCGCGTCCACGGTCGCAGGCCCAAGGGTGTGTTCAGGGCCCGCGGGGCGCTTGCCGGTGGCCGCCAGTCCGGCCTCGAACTTCGATTCCTTCGCCGGCCGTAGGCTGGTCGCGGCCACGAGCGCCGTCACGAAGGGCTTCGCCCGGTCGACCGCGCCGCTGTCGACTTCCACCTCGATGCGCGTCAGCCGGGTCGATGTCCCGGCATCGTCCGATGGGATGAGCGTGTCGTCGACGGTGACTTCTCCGAGTTCGCCGGCGCCGTCGGCGAGGATAAACGTCTCGCGGTGCTGCACGACCGTGAACAGCGCCTCGACGGGCATGCGGCCCGCGACGACGTTGATCAACTGGCCAGCGGCGCCCTCGGCATCGCCGGGGGACGACCTGCCAGCGGGCAGTGCCTCCGTGAGTTCGCGCCGCGACCGCAGGCCGTCTTTGATCTCGGCCATGCCTTTCAGGGTGAGTTCGGCGCCGGCCGCCTTCTGGCGCACCCGGCACGTGTACTTCGCCCGATTCAGCCGCCAATCCGCGGTATCGTAATACGTGTCGCGGACATCTTTGATCGGGCCGGGCGTCACCTGGAAGCCCGCGACGGTCTGTTCGCGGAGCCAGCGGATGACGGGCTTGCCGTCGAGCGCTTCGTACTGCCACTCGACTTCGGTGATATCGCTAATCGCTTCTGCCATTACCGAATCATACTCCGAAGGCCCATCCCGTAATCTTGGCTGGGTGTACTCTGCCTTCGATATGCTGGACTTGACACGACGACTGCTCCATGCGGCGGAGGGCGGTGCTCCGGTGCTCCTCGCGGCGGTCCTCGAGCCTGGCCCGCGGCCGATCGCCGCCGGAGCCCGACTGCTCGTCGAGCGGGACGGCTCGCGGACGGGCGCCCTCGGCGATGCCGAACTCGATGCCCTCGTCGCCGCGTATAGCGCCTCCGCCTTCGCCCGCCACGCCACGGAAACCGTTTACGTCATCCCCGCTGGGGAGGCCGGCGAAGAGGAGAGCGAGCCCTCCGCTACCCGTTCAGCCCTCGCGCTTTCGACCAGGTCACGGGCCGGCGCAACCGCGATTTATCTTGAAGTAGTCGAGCATAAGCCGGTCTTTCTCGTGGTCGGCGCGGGCCACGTTGGGCGCAGCCTGGCGAAGTTGGCCGATTTCCTGGATTTCCACGTCGTAGTGCTCGATGACCGCGAGGAGTTCGCCTCGGCCGAACGCCTCCCGGAGGCCGACGAAGTGATCTGCGACGACTTCGAGGAGGCCCTGGGCCGCTATCCGATCGACGCCAACACGCATGTGGTCATGGTTACCCGCGGCCATAAGCAGGACGAGCTTTCGCTTCGCCGGGTGCTCGGCCGCGGCGCCGCCTATGTCGGCATGATCGGTTCAAAGCGCCGGACTGGGGCCGTCCTGGAGCACCTCCTCGCTGAGGGGTACCCGGCCGCCGAATTGGCGACGGTGCGGACGCCGATCGGGCTCGACATCGGCGCGGAGACGCCGGAAGAGATCGCCGTGAGCATCCTCGCAGAAGTCGTGATGCTGCGAAATGGCGGCGCTGGCGGTCCCATGTACCATCGGCGCGGCTGATGCCAGCGGAGGAAGCGAGCCGGGCCACGAAGGCTCGGATCGGGCGTCGGCCGCGGAGGCTCGCGCAGATGGCGCTACCGGCCGCAGCGCACGTTGGCCTCTGTGCGGTACGATAGAGGCCATGGACGGATTCGACATCCAGCCCGCGCCCTCCCTCCGCTCGCCCATCGTCGTGGTCGCCTTCGGTGGCTGGAGCGACACTGGGACCGTTACCACCGATACCGCCCAGCGGCTCATCGACGCCCACGGCGCGCGCCGCTTCCTGAGCGTGGACCCGGAGGACTTTTACGTCTTCACCGATACGCGTCCGACAGTGCGGCTCGACGCGGATGGCCTCCGGGAAGTGCAGTGGCCCAAGAACGAAGGCTACTACGCGTTCACCCCACACGCCGCCCATGACCTCGTCGTCGTCAAAGGGATCGAGCCAAACTTGCGTTGGCGGACGTTCGCCGCACGTCTCGGCGGGGCGATCGCGGACCTCCGGCCGTCGTTAGTCTGCACGCTTGTCGCGCGTCCCTCCACCACCCCGCACACACGGCCAATCCCGGTGACCGGCAGTTCGACAGACACGGGCCTCGCCGCCAAGTTCGGTCTGGGCCGTTCCAGTTACCAGGGGCCGACGGGCATCATCGGCGTCCTGCACGATGTCTTGCGGCGCCGCGGCGCTCCCCTGATCAGTCTGGCCGCGAACGTGCCGCACTACCTCAACGTGGACGAAAACCCGCCCGCGACGATGGCCCTCCTCAAAGCGCTGACGCCTGTGCTGGGCTTCTCGCCGCCCCTGGGGGATCTCGATGAACAGGGCGTCCGCTTCCTCGAGCGCGTCGACGAGGCCTCCCGCGGCGATGACCAGATCCGCGCCTACGTGCGCTCGCTCGAAGAGCACTACGGCGAGACCGAGGCTCAAGCTCAGCCCCCGGCCGAGCTGCCATCGGCGGCGGACATACTCCGTGATGTCGAGGACCTCCTTCGCGGTGCGAAGGACTCTTAACGCAAAGGATGTGAGCACCATGGCTCTGAATTCGCTGCTTTGGCGGCTTGCGTCCCCTTACGACGCCTATATTTCGCACGTGGCGCTTCTCAACGGCGCGATCGAACAGATCCGGTACCTCGCCGGTCTCGCGCTCGGCTACGAGACCGGCCTGGCCAGTTCCGTCCGCCTCATCCCGGGCGCCAACGACGCCGCCGCGCGCGCCGCCGGATTTCGCGAACGCCTCGGCGCGGCCGCCGCGTCGATGACTGATGAGCAGTTCGAACTCTTCTTGGCCACCGTTGGCGGCGGTGAACGCGCCGATGTCGAATCCGACCGGGCGCAGACGGTTACCCGCCTTTCACGGGCCACGCGCGGCCTCGAAGACTACTTCCTGATCGCGGGCCATGAGCTGGCCGTCCTCGAACGGCGCGGGTACACGCACTCAAGAGCCGACCTGGCACGTCAACTTCGCGAGAACAAGCTGCCAGCGACCGGCCTCGCCGACTATCGGCACACGCTTCACGAACTCGGCCTGCGCGTCGGTCGGCGACCGGCGTGAGCGCCTCGCCGTCGAATTCCGGCCGGGACACCGGCTCCCGCTTGGTGTACTCCACCGACGGCGGCCGTGTCGCGCCTCCGCCAATTCGGGCGGTCGGCGGCCGCGCACCCCTTCCGGACGACGGCGTGGTCCGGGTCCTTCGCGAAAAAAAGGGCCGCGGGGGCAAAACGGTGAGCCTTGTCGTCGGGCTCCCGCCCGCCGCGGCCGAGCGCGAGCGCGTGCTCAAGCACCTGAAAACCAAGCTCGGAACTGGCGGCGCTGCCGACGAGACAGGAGCGCTCGTCATTCAAGGTGACCACCGGGAGCGGATCGTCGCCGAGTTGACCACGCTTGGCTTTCGCGCCAAAGCGGCGGGCGGGTAGGCCCTCGCTACCAACAGCGCCGGCTGCGCGCCCGAGTGACCCGCGGGCAGACGAAATCCGAACGGCGTTCGGCCTGGGCGTTAACTCAATCTCCTCCTGGTGCGTTGTTCTTAGGTGTCCGCGGGTGGCGGGCAAGCGCCCAGCACGCCACCCCCGGATGTCTTACTTTGCGAGCGGCGACTCCGGTCAACTCTGGTACCATCGTCTGACTTCGACGAAGGACACCACGTGGCAGACGGCATCCCGCGACTCCCCGCCGACCTCGACAGGATGAAGGCTGCGGTCATCGAGATCCTCGAAGCCGTGGGCGAAGACCCGAACCGCGACGGCCTCCGCGATACGCCGCGCCGCATCGCCGAGATGTACGCCGAGATCTTCGGCGGTCTGGTGTTCGACCCCGCGAAGTACCTCGAGGTGACTTTCGCTGTCGCCCACGACGAGATGGTGATCCTACGCGACATCCCCTTCTATTCGATGTGTGAGCACCACTTCCTTCCGTTCCACGGCCACGCCCACGTCGGCTACATCCCCGACGGGCGGATCGTCGGGATCAGCAAGCTCGCGCGCGTTGTGGAAGGCTTTGCCCGCCGGCCGCAGGTCCAGGAGCAGCTCACCAGCCAGGTCGCACAGGCGATCATGGATACGCTGCAGCCCGACGGCGTCGCCGTCGTCGTCGAGGCGGAGCACCTCTGTATGACGATGCGCGGCGTCCAAAAGCCAGGCAGCCGTATGGTGACCAGCGCGATGCGCGGCCAATTCCGCCAATCGAGCGTGACGCGCGCCGAGTTCCTCGCGCTCGTCCACGGGCGCTGAGGCGGCGCTATACTGGCGGGGCATGGCAACGGCAGTGGCCCCTCCGCGACAAACCCTGCGAGATGGCGACGTCATGTCGCGCGCCGAGTTCCATCGCGTCTACAGCGACTGCGAGGGTCTGGAGGGCGTCGAACTGATCGAGGGGGTCGTTTGTATGTCGTCGCCGGTGCGAATCATCCACCACACCCGGCCGCAAACCCTCGCGCTTCGCTGGCTCACCGCGTACGAGGAGCGAAATCCCGGACTGGTTGAGGCGCTCGGACCTGGCTCGGTACTGCTCGACGACGCCAACGAGCCGATCCCAGACGTGATGCTCCTGCGCACCGCGACGGCGGAGTTCGTCGATGGCTACCTCACGACGGCGCCCGACCTGATCATCGAAATCGCCGCCAGCAGCAAAGCGCGCGACCTCCACCAGAAGAAGCGCGCCTACGAGCGTAACGGCGTCGGCGACTACCTCGTCTGGCGGGTCGAAGATCGCGCGTTGGATTGGTTCATCCTGCGGGACGGCCTTTATTTCCGCCGCGAACCTGACACGGACGGCGTGATCGCGAGCGAACAGTTCCCGGGCCTCCGGCTGGACGTGCCGGCGCTCCTGGCGATGGACAGGAAGCGCGTGCTCGCCGCCGTCCGGGGTCGATAAAGCAATCTGCAAGCCCGAGGCCCTGTAGACTCCCGCCAACACATCTCGGGAGCTTCTGGTATGGACCTTCGCGACCACGTCGTCCTCATCCTCGGGGCCAGCCGCGGCATTGGCCGCGATATGGCCGTGGCCCTCGGAGCGGCCGGCGCCAAAGTCGGTGTCGCCGCCCGGAGTGAAGTCGAACCCGACCCGCGTTTGCCCGGCACGATCGGCAGCGTCGCCAAGGAGATCGAAGACGCGGGCGGCCAGGCCCTCGCGATCCGCGCCGACGCGACCAAGGACGAAGACCTCGAATCCATGGTCAAAGAGACGCTCGCCCGCTTTGGCAAGCTCACGGCCTTCATCTATAACCCGTCCGTCCTCATCCCCGGCACGACCCGGAGCGTGCAAGCCCGCCACCTCGACCTCCTCTGGCGGCTGAACTTGCGCTCGCCGATCCTCGCCATCCGCAACACGCTCGACCCGATCAAGGCGGCTGGCGGCGGTCACGTCGTCTACATTTCGTCGAGCGCGGGCCTCTTTCCCGGGCCAGGCCCTTACACGGAGGACCAGCAGGCGCGCTCCCGGCGCGGCGGCGCCTTCTACGGCATGACCAAGGCAGGCTTCGAACGCTACGCCCAGTCGCTCGCGGGAGAAGTGCAGGGCGACAACATCGCCGTCAACGTGCTCTCGCCGAAGGGACTGATCAAAACGCCCGGCAATCGCTTCTTTTCGAGCCCCAAGGAAAACCCCGACCTCGATTTCGAAGTCGGCGTCAACATGCAGAAGTCGATCCGCTGGCTGCTCGCACAGGAGCCGCAACAGTTCACCGGCAACGTCCTCTTCGACGACGATGTCGTCGCCGAGCGGGGCCTCTGACCGGCAGCCCGAAGCTCGCCGCTGGGAGAAGGCCCATTAGAGCCTTCAAAGGGACGGCCACCTCGCCGCTTCGTGTCACCCGGCCGATCCGCTAGACTGAGGGCATGGCTGCCGCAGTCGTCAACCTCCACGAACTCGAGGCGCAGTTGGCCCGCCTGATCGAACGCGCCCATGCCGGCGAGGAGATCGTTGTCGCCAAAGGCGGGGAGCCGTACGTACGGCTCATGCCGGTTGCGGTGGTCGCCCCTGCCCGTCGAAGAGAGTTCGGCTTCCTCGCCGGGGCCGAGTCAAGCACCGAGGAAGACTGGAAAGCCCTATTCGAGCCTATGAGCGACGCGGAGTTGGCCGATTGGGAGGGTGGGCCGGACTTCCCAACCGAGGGGTCCTTGACATGAGAGCGCTGCTTGACACGCATACACTGCTCTGGGCCTTGTTCGTGCCCCGGCTTCTTGGTCCGCGCGCCCGAGAAGTCGTATTCGACGCGAACTCGACCCTGCTCGTGAGCCCGA
>CAMAUF010000124.1 GCA_945861295.1 bacterium
GCGCTGGAGGCGATGCTCCCAGCGGTCGCGGAGGATGGCGCGTCAACCTAAACCCGTTCCGGTGCGCGTTGTTGGTTGGCTCCGCGGAGATCGTGGCTTCGCCGAAACGGAACCCGCCACAAACGCTTGCTCGCCCGCACGCAGGTCGATAGCTTTGGGGCTTAGCTTCGCGGCAAGCCCAGGCCACGCGTCGCGATGATGTTGCGCTGCACCTCGCTCGTGCCGCCGCCGATGGTGGCGGCAACGCTGTGCAGCTGGAAGCGCCCAAGCCGGCCCATCAGCGGCGCCCAGCGGTCATCGTGGCGCGCCGTCAACTGCGAAAGCATGCCGCCGAGGTGGAAGGCGACCGTCGCCATGCGTTGCTCCAGCTCGCTGGCGTAGAGCTTGACGATGCTCGCCTCGTAGTTCGGCTGGCGGCCCCGCGCCTGCATCGAGACGACCCGCAGGCTCAAGTTCCGGGTAACTTCGACCTGGATCAGCATTTCCACCAGCCCATTGCGGACGCTTTGGGTGAGCCCAGCGGGCTTAGCTTCCCGCGCCCAGCGCGCGAGTTCGAGCAGGATCTCGCGGTATTCGACGCAAAGGTCGACGAGGCTGCGTTCGTGGTCCAGCGTCGTCGCCGCGACGTACCAGCCGCGGTGCTCTTCGCCGACCATGTTCTCGGCCGGGAGACGGACATCCTCGAAGAAGACCTGGTTGAAGCCGGGGTTGCCGGCCATGTTGATCAGCGGCGCGAGCGAAATCCCCGGCGTCTTCATGTCGAGCAGGAAGTAGCTCAGCCCTTTATGTTTCGGCGCCGATGGATCCGTCCGCGCGAGCAGGATCATCCAGTCCGCGATGTGGGCGCCGCTCGTCCAGATCTTCTGGCCGTTGACGACGAACTCGTCGCCGTCGCGCACGGCCCGCGTTTGGACGCTGGCGAGGTCGCTGCCCGCGCCAGGCTCGCTGAAACCCTGACACCAACGCTCCTCGCCGGCCAAGATCTTGCGGATGAAGCGCTCCTTCATCCACTCCTTGCCATGCTGCATCAACGTCGGGGCGACCCAGCCGATGCCAACGCCGCCGAAACGCGGCGCGCGGGCGGTCGCCAGCTCCTCCTTGAGGACGAACTGCCGCATCAAGCCGAGCTCGGCGCCGCCATACGCGCTCGGCCAGGCAGGCGCGACCCAGCCGCGCGTTTGCAGCCGTCCCCGCCAGAGCGCGAGCGCGGCCTTGTCGCGGTCATGGCCGCTGGAAAGCTGGCCCCATTCGCCCTCGCCGGCATCGCCCTGGAGCGCCCCGGGCAGGTTGCCCGCGATCCAGGAACGGACCTCGGCACGAAACGCCGCTTCGGGCTCAGTGTCACGAAAATCCATGCCGACCCCCGATGCGTGGAGTATCCAGCCCCCAAGCCGCAATGAACAGCGGGACGGAGGCCACGCGCCAACGGTGGGGACGCGGAGTTCAGTGCCCCCGCCAACCGGAACGATTCACCGCATTGTCACCGCAGCGGCCGGGCCAGCGCCGAAAGACCCTTTCGGCGGCCTGTCGCCCGGCCGACGGTTACAAAGCGGGTCGCAGCCCGGAGGTGGGTAGTATGCAAGGGACAAAGTCTCAGCAGCCGGGCCGCCACGGCTCAGCGGAACCAAGACGCCGGCTGTTGCAGCCAACGATGTTGATGGCGTGGGCCGCGGTGCTCCTCTACCTGGCCGTCCACACGGCCTCGAACCCGGGCCTGGTGAACATGGTCGCCCTCGTTGGCTCGACCCTCTTGTTCTGCATGTTCTCCGCGCAGGTCTGGGCCGCCCGCTGGGTTGGCCGCAAGCGATGGCGCACCATCATCGCCAAGGTCCACGGCTCGGCCTATATCAGCGACATTGACGGTGTGCCGAACCGTAACTATCTCCTCTCGGAGCTTCGTCGCGAAATGCCGCGCGCCCGGTCCTCCGGCACGCCGTTCGTCCTCGTCGTGCTGGCATTGGAATCCTACGACCACGTCGTCGCCCGCCAGGGCGCGGACTTCGGCCAGCGCGCGGTGCGCGGCTTGAGCGAAGCGCTGCGCCGGTTCACCCGGACATCCGACTTCGTCGCCCACCTCGAAGGGTCGCGGTTCTGCGCGATGCTCAACGAGTGCACCCTGGAGCAAGCCCACCAGTACTTGGCGCGCGTGCCGGGGACGGTCGCCGTCAGCGACGGGCGCCGCATGCTCGAAGTGCCGGTCTCGGCGCGCATGTTCGAGTACGACCTCGAAGGCGTGTACGCCACCGACATCCTGCGTGACGCGGAAGAGGCGCCAGCCCTGCGCCGGACGGTCGTGCGGCAGTACGGAACTGACGCAGCCTAGCCCCGACTGGCATGGCCCGGAGCGACCACGGCGCCGCGACCCTCGCCTTCAATTCAGGAGCTCAGGAGCGCCCAGGCCGACCGGCTCCCAAACGCGGCGCGCCGCCGGCGCCCTCACCTCAGCCCTTGCGCCGCCATTCGACCACCAGCGCCAACCCCAGGATTGCCCCACAAGCCACCACAACGGCGATGGCGGGCGCGTCTCGCAGCACGAGGCAGATTGCGACGATCCCGACGATCGCGGCCAGCCGTTCGACCGCCCAAGTGCCTTGCGCCCGAAGCCGGCCCGCCACGAAGCCCGACAGAAAGAGCGCGAGACCGAGCCCAAGGGCGACGAGGGCGCCGTCCGGCAGCGGCTCGCCCGGATGCGCGACGACCTTTTTCGCCGCCACCGCGACCACGACAATGCCAGCGACCATGGGGAAGTGGAAGAACGTGTAGAGGTCGCGGGCGATGACGCCGCGGGCGTGGACAGACCGCGAACGGAGGCCCGCCTCCGCCGCTTCCGCGACCCAGCCGAAATAGCCCCACCAGAGCAGCCCCGCCAGCGCCAATGTCGCCACGACGGCGAAGAAGAAGCCGGCGTCGCGCTCCACGGTCCCCGTCGCGAGGCCGATCGCCACGACCGCCTCGCCGAGCGCGACGATGATGATCAGCGCGTATCGCTCGGCGAAGTGGGCGGCGTTGATGTGGAACGCGCCCCGGCCGGCGTTGAGAGCGGCCGCGAGGTCGATGGCCAGCGCCGCGCTCCAGATCCACTGGCGGGCTGGCTGGTCCACAAACCCACCCACCAAGACCACGATCGGCGAGAGGGCCGCGCCTGGCGCGAACGTGAGCAAGGCGGCGCGGTGGTCCTCCTCAGCCGAGAGTCCAAACCAGTAGAAGGCGAGCACCAACAGCCGCACGCCAAGATAGGCTGTCGCGAACCAAGCGCCTCCGCCAGCGAACGCGTCCGGGATCGCCTGGGCGACGAAGAACGCCCCGCCGCCCGCCAGCAGGACCGCGACCTGCGGCCCAGCCCGCCGCAGCGAGACCGCATTGGCGGCCCAGGTGTTGATCGACCACGCCCACCAGATCAGCGCCAATACCAATCCCGACCTGAGGAAGCCGCCCGCGCTCAGGTCCGCGCCCAACAGCGTCGTCACCTGGGTGATGGCGTAGACATAGACGAGGTCGAAGAAAAGTTCGAGATAGCCCGTCCGCCGATCGTCGTCGGCGTGGTCGCCGCTTTCCGCCGGCGGTTCGGACCAGCTTTGGTCTGCCTGTGGTTGTGTCATCGCAGCGCAATTCTCAGCCTTGCGAACGGATGCGAAAAGGCGGGGTAACTCGCCCGCCTTCTTCACCGCCCAACCGAACCGCGCGGCTCTCTCGCCGCCAAACGAACGAGGGCCGCGACGACCAGCGTCGCGGCCCTCGCCGCTGTATTCATCCGCAAACCACGGGTTAGCGGAGCGTCCCATCGCAGGAAGCCACGTTGCCGGCGTTGTCGGTCACCGTGTAGGTGATGGCGAATGTGCGGCCCTTGAGGCCTTGGAAGGTCACCGGCTGCGGCAGCGTGCCGCCGATGGTCTGCCCCGAGAAGCTCGCGCTGCCATCGCTGGCAGCGATGGATGCCAGGACGACGGATGCGACGCCGCTGCCGCCCCGATCTTTGCTCGTCGCCGAAAGGTCGACGGTGACGGCGTCGCCGCCGTGACGGGTCGGGTTGAGGACAACCTTGCAGGCCGGCGCAACCGTATCGATGGTCCATACGTACGTGGCCGGGGTCGCGTCGACGTTACCGGCGGCGTCGATCGCGCGGACCGCGAACGTGTGGTCGCCGGAACGAAGACCGGAGACCGAGGCAGGCGATGTGCACGCGCCGAACGCGAGGCCATCTACCGAGCACTCGAACGTGAGGTCCGCGGTCGCCGTGAGGTTATCGGCGCCCGTAAAGGCGAAGCTCGCCGCGTTGGAGTTCGTGAAAGCGGCCGGCGTCGAGGTCAAACTCGTATCCGGCGCGGTGGTGTCGATGGTCGACGGCACGATCGTCCAGCTCTGGCTCGCGGGCGTGGGGTCGGCGAGGCCAGCCCCGTCGATCGCGCGGACCGAGAACGTATGCGGCCCGTCGCCGAGCGGTCCCACAGTCGTGGGGCTCGTGCAGGCCGCGAAGGCGGCCGCGTCGACGGCGCACTCGAAGCTGACGGCGCTCAGGGCATCGGAGCCCGAGAACGTGAACGTCGCCATCGAACTGCTCGACGGGTTCGATGGCCCGGAATCGATCTGCGTCAGCGGTGGCGTCTTGTCGTAGACGAAGCTTGCGGTGGTGGTGCTGGTCACGGCGGAGAGGGCGTCCCTCGCCTCGATGGTGACCTCGTAGCTGCCCTCAAGGGAGATCGCCGCCGAGTGCGAATAGCTCGCCGCGGCCGGGCCGCCGATGCATTCGAAGGTGAGCGACGGGCCGGTCAGCTCGCTGATGATGATGCAGAGCGTGACCAGGTCGGCGTCAGCGTCGGTGGCCGAGGCCTCGACCAGGATATCGCCGGTATAGACCGGCAGGGCAGGGCCGCCGTTGAAGGTGGCGGTCACGATGGTCGGCGCAGCCGCCCCGGCCGCGCCCACGAGAGCGACGAGGCCGCTCAGCGCGGCGATTGCCGGGAGCGTGGCCCGGCGCCAGGCCCGCGAGGGGGCCACCGAAAGGTGTCGCATGCCTGTCTTCCTCTCCCACGGTCGGGGCGCACCTGGAGAGTTGGCCGTCCCGAAACCGTATTGCTCGATAATCGCACGCCGGCCCCGTCCACAGAGTGGCCGGTTCCGTGGCAACGTGGCGGATTATCGGGACGAATCCCGTTCGGCCCCCCTCAGCGATCCGGGCCTGGCTCTGGCGGCGGAACAGAAAGAGGCCCGGCGAAAACTCGCCGGGCCTCGTCTCGTGTTTGACCTGCGGCCGGTTGGCCTACCTGGTCGAGATGACCTTGCGGCAGGTGCGCTCGTTGCCGGCGTTGTCACGGACGATGTAGTCGACCGTCCAGGTCCGGCCCTTCGCGCCCGTGAAGGTCAGCGTTTGCGGGAGCGGGTTGCCGATGGTGTAGCCGCTGACGTATTGCGGCCCAGTCGCTGGGCCGCCGGGCCCGGTATCGAGGCCAGCCCCGTTGCGCTGGATGCTGAGGAGCCGCGGATAACCTGCCGCGACGCCGCTCGTCCGGTCGTAGGACGACTGCCTGATGACGGCCATCGTCGTCCCGGTGCGGTTGATTTTGGCGAGCGGCGCGTTGGCGATCGTCGTCAGGAGGACAATGCATTGGGGGTTCGTTTGATCCGTCTTCACGATCTGGTCGGCGGGCTGGAGCGCTTCGTTGCCCGCGCGGTCAACACAGACCCGATCCGGGGAGAAGTAGGGCACGGTGTAGGTGCCGTCCGTCCCGAGACCGATGTAGGACGGGAAGTTGTTGTTGAGCACGCCGGAGCCCAAGAGTTCATCGGCGCAGGCGAAATGGACGAAGACATTCTTGTTCGACCAGGTGCCGAACGTGTAGGTCCCGCCCGCGATGAGCGGCGTTGTGGCCGTCATGGTCACGACCGGCAGGATCGTGTCGATCTGGAACTCGTAATTGCGGTCCGGCTGGCAAAGTTCGACGACACCGTCGTCGGAGCAGGTTTCTATGGTCACCTCGTGGATGCCGTCGCCGGTGACGGTCAGGTCCACAAAGTAAAACCCTGGTCCCGTAATGGGAACAGTGCAATCAAAGTCGAGGGCGAGTGTCGTTACGTTGAAGTCGGTGATACAGACGAACCCGCCCGTGACCGTGATGTCCGTTTCTTCCACTTCCGCCTCGACGAGCACGGACGTGTTGTAGAACTCCTGCGGCACCGTTGGTGGGTTCTCGGGCGCGCCGTTGAACTCGATCAGCGTGTAGACCGGCGGATAGGCCTGCGCGTCTCGTTGTTCGCGCAACGCCAACGGCGCCATCGCAATGATGGCGAGCAGGCCGGCGAGAAGGAGCGCGTAGCCCCTCGGCTTCTTGGTCATGGACATTGTCAGGACATCCCTGTCCTTCGGTCGCCGCCGACGCCAAGGGCGCCGCCTGGCAGGCCGCGATTCTCCGCATCATGCGGGCATGCCGGTTATGGCGTCAAGAGTTCGGAAAGGTGGCCGAATGGCGTCCCGCTCGGTCTCGCCGAGCGGGAGG
>CAMAUF010000125.1 GCA_945861295.1 bacterium
GCTTCGATCTCCGGATGACGATCAATAGCGTCGTCGCGTCCGGTCGCCCGCCGTGTCCGCTTTGCACGGCCCCGATGGATGCGGGCCACGTCTGTCCCCGGAAGAACGGCCACCATGCGCAGGAGTAACGCTCCACTTCGTTGACCACACACCAGGGATCAGCGCGTACGGTAGCGCTGAGGGGGTGGCGAAGTTGGCTGACTACGATGTGATCGCTATCGGCGGCGGCGCCGGCGGGCTGACCGTGACCAGGCTGGTCGCCCGGACGGGCAAGAAGACCGCCCTAATCGAGCGGTTTCGTCCCGGAGGGGACTGCTTGTTCACAGGCTGTGTGCCGACCAAGTCGTTGATTCATGCCGCGAAGGTGTTTTACCACGCCAAGCACGGCGCCCAGTTTGGCGTCATCGCACACGACCTGCGGCTTGATTACGCCGCCGTGCGGCGTCACGTCGCCGCGGCTCAGGAACAGGCGGGCATGGTGGAATCACCGGCGGCGATCGCCAAGAACGGCGTGGCTCTCATCACCGGCGAAGCGCGCTTCCTCGACCCGCACACGATCGAGGTTGGCGGCCGCAAGCTATCAGCCGGCACATTCGTGATCGCAACAGGCGGCGAGCCGGCCGTGCCCGACGTTCCCGGGCTGCGCGCCGCGGGGTTCGACACCAACGTTGACCTCGTCGCCTGGGAGTCGCTGCCGAAGTCGCTCTGCGTCATCGGCGGTGGGCCGATCGGCATCGAGTTCGCGCAGATGATGAACCGGTTCGGCGTCGAGGTCACGGTGCTGCAGAGCGCCGGACGCGTGCTGGAACGTGACGACCCGGCAGCTTCGGACGTGGTCGCCGCTGTCCTGCGCCGCGAAGGCGTGACCGTCCACACCGCTGTCCGCATCCTCCAAGTTGAAGCGAACGGCGAGGCAAAGGCCGTTGTCTTCGAGGCGGATGGCCGCCAAGAACGGACCGAGTGCGAGCGCATCCTCGTGGCGGTCGGCCGGAAGCCGGAGTTGGCCTCGCTCAACCTGGCCGCGGCCGGCGTAGCCACAAACGCCCGCGGCGTCGTCGTCGACGACGCCATGCGCTCCAGCGCCAAACACATCTTCGCGGTCGGCGATGTCGCGGGCGGCTACCAGTTCACGCACGTCGCCGAGGCGCAGGCGCGGCTTGTGGCCAATCTGATCAACAAGCCCGGATTCTTTGCTCGACGCTTCCAAAAGTGGAGCGATCGCGTCGTCCCGCGTGTCACCTATACCGACCCGGAAGTCGCGTCAGTGGGCTTGACCGAGTCCCAGGCCCGCGAGCAACGGAAGGGCGTCAGGGCGTACACGTTGCCGCTGCACGAGATCGACCGCGCGGTGACGATGGGCGCCACCGACGGCTTCTTCAAGGTTGTGACGGCCAAGGGCTGGCAGAGCAAGGTCGGGCTGGCGAGCGCGCTGGGCGACGAAATCGTCGGCGCCTGCCTGGTCGGGCCCAACGCGGGCGATTGCCTGATGCCGCTCGTCGTGGCGATGAAGGCGCGCCTGCCGATCGGGATCGTCGCCTGGAACATGCAGGCCTACCCGACGATGGCGCTCGGCGTCCGCCAAGTCGCTGGCAAGCCGTTCGATGAGTGAGCCCGCCTTCAGGGGAAAAAGGCGCTGACCTTGACGGCGAAGCCGGGGAGGAAGGCGTCGCCGGCAACTTCCTCGTCGCCGGTCAGGCGAGTGACGGAGCCATCCGCCCGCCAGACGTCGACGCTCCGCGAACCCGGTTTCACGACCCACACCACGCTTACGCCCAGCGCAAGGTACTCGGCTGCTTTCGCCTCGACCTCGTCGACCGTATCGTTCGGCGACACGACCTCGACCAGTAGTTCGGGTACAACCACAAGGTGGCCCCTGAAGCTGCGGCCGCTAGGCAAGCGGCCAGCCGAGATGAAGCCCGCATCCGCTCGCGGGATTCGGTTCGGCCGCCCTGGAAAGATCTGGAGGCCCGTGCCTTGGCCGAAAACGACGCCGAGCTTGCGTGGGACGACGAATTCGCGCAGATGCTCGGCGAAAGCGCTCGAGATTTCGTCGGATTCCATGCCCATGTTTCGCTCCTGGAGGGTCCCGTCATCCAGCATCTCGAAGGCCACCCCATCCTCCATCACGAGGAACTCCTCCGGCGTGTATGTACGCAGGGTGCGACTGGGCGTTCGACGTGGCTTGCTTGGAGTGAGGATGGCCATGCCCCGAGCATACAGCCCGCTCGGCTGACTCGGAAACCCGGGCCGCTCGCCGCTCAGATCGTGGCGCCGCGCCATTAGCTGGCGCGTTGAGCCTAAGGAACGAGCGGACTCAGGACTCGTCAGGACAACAACAAGGCCCGCGCATCGCGCGGGCCTCGTGGATTGGTTGGGGCAACTCAGGAAAGCGCTACGGGCAGATGGCCTCGGCCACGGGCTCCGCTTCGAGCGAGACAAGGCGCACGGGGCGTTGCATCTTGAGGAGCGCCTCAAGCGTGAAGCCCAGGTCGGCCGCTTCGCACATCGAGGAGCAGTACGTCATTTTGAGAGTGGTGGGAGACTTCCGCCAGTCGTAGCGGAGGCTGCAACGGGCACAGACCTTGATATTGCTCAGGCTGATCCCGGTCGCGCCGGGGCCGATCGGCACCTCTGTCATCTCCGTCCCCTTTCGGTGCGTCCCCGCTCGAGTTCGAGTTTTGGGCGCACTACTAGCGTAGAACCTTCTCATCCCCCAGACCAATCGCTCGTGAGTATGGGCCTATCGATATCCTTACGGTTCGCGCGGGCCGTGGCATCGGCCGTTAGGCCTGGAGCAGCATCCGCCATTCGGGCTTGAGCACGCGGATGCCGGCAAGCAACGTCTCGATCGTGAAGCCGAGCGCGGAACGTTCGCACAGCGACGTGCAGAACGTCATCTTGAGCGCGTCGCTGGTCGACTTCCGCCAGGCATAACGTGCCTGACAGTGCGAGCAGGTGTGCAGTGATTCGACGACGACGTCCATGGTGTGCTCCAGGTGTGGCCTTCTCCTTTGAAGTCGGCAGCCGCAGTCCTTGAGCACACCGTAGACGTGATCCTCCTTCGCGTTGCGTAAGCTCGCTCTCAGGCCTTGAGGGCGATTTCCCGGAGCTTTTGCATCTGCTCGAAGCGGCGCCGGTTCGCCTCAGGCATCTTGGAGAGGTCGACCTCCGCCACCTGGAAGCCGTAGGCCGGGTACTCGGGGATCTGGGCATCCGTCAACGGCGTCATCCACTGCTTGCGCTTGAATGCGGCCTCAATGTACGGCGCGAGTTCTTCATTCTTCTGGCGCTGGCGCTCCGCCTCGTGCTCTTGGAACTCGGGCATGACGTCCTTGGCGAACAGTTCAAGCGATTCGCAGATGTGCTCGTGGCGGTTCTTGCCGCCTTGTTGGATGAAGACGGTCTGGTCGACGCCCGCCTCGGAGAACTGGCGCAGGTGCATGCGGAGTTGGTCCGGCGTCCCGATGCCGCCGGTGCCGCCGCCCAGCGCGCCCGTCCCCATCTGGTCCCGCACGGCTTCGTACTTCTTCCAGATATCGGTCCGGCCTGGTTTGTGCATGCCAAAGCTGTAGTGGTGGCCGAGCGCGAACTGAAAGAAGCGAAAACCGTCAAGCCCGCGTGATTGCGCCTCGGCTTCGTCGGGATGGCAGCTGAAGCTCGTCACCATCGCGATGTTCGGGTTCACCCGGTGGCCGATGGGCACGCATTCGCGCTTGAACGTGTCGTAGTAATCGTTCACCCAATGCTTCGCCTCGGCCGGGTCGATGAAGGCGAACGTGAGCGCGCCGATCCCGAGCTGGGCTGCGAGGTGGATCGTCTCACGGTTGGAACAGGCGACCCAGAGCGGCGGGTGCGGCCGCTGGGCCGGCTTCGGCACCACGTTGCGCATCGGCATCGAAAAATACTTGCCATCGAAGCCGGGGTACGGGTCCATCGCCAGCATGTTGCAGACCTGTTCGACCGTTTCACGCCACATCGCGCGCCGTTCGGCGGGGTCGATGCCATACCCTTCCAGTTCGGCCCGCGACGCTGATTCGCCGGTGCCGAACTCGACGCGCCCGTTGGAGACGAGGTCCAGCGTCGCTATCCGCTCGGCGATGCGGGCCGGGTGGTTGTAGCCCGGCGGCATCAAGACGATGCCGTGGCCGAGGCGGATGTTCTTGGTCCGCTGGCTGGCGGCGGCGAGGAAGACCTCGGGCGCCGAGGAGTGGCTGTACTCTTCGAGGAAGTGGTGTTCGACTTCCCAGGCGTGGTCGATCCCAAGCTTGTCGGCGAGTTCGATCTGGCTTAGTGCATCCTGGAAGAGCTTGAGTTCGATGCCATCCGACCAGGGCCGTGGCAGCTGATGCTCATAGAAAATTCCGAATTTCACGCGTAAACCTCCGCAACGATGGCGGCAGTGTAACTGAGGCTGCGCCTGGAGCGCGAAGCACCGTCCCCTGCATGGCACAGACGCCGGCGTCGGGACTTTGGACATGCGACTTGGCGCCGGTATAGTCCGGGACGATGAATACACCCGACCCGCGGCCGGCCCTGGAAGAGGCGATCGTTGAGTTCGGCCGCGCGAGTGCGCTGCTCGATGCCATCCGCCTCCGTTTCTGGGATGCGGAGGGGTTGACGGTGACGCAGCTGCGGCTCCTGAGCTGGGTGGCGGACGAAGAAGGCCTGAGCAATGCCGACTTGGCCGACCGGCTCTACGTGACCCGGCCCTCGGTCTCGGCCCTCCTTGATCGGCTGGAGCGTGGCGGTTTCCTGCGCCGCGACATCTCTCCCAACGACCGCCGCGGCATCAGCATCTGGCTGCAGGAGCGAGGCCGGCGCGTCGTGACGACCCTCGCCCAGGAAGGGCATGACTATGTCGCCCGCCTACTCGAGGGACTCGCTGACGCCGAATTGAGGGAGATTACGGGCGCGCTCGCCCGGCTCGTGGAAGCCGGCGCCGCGGCCCGCGCACGCGACCTTCAGGCGGATCGGAATCAGTCCTAACCTCATCCCTTGACCGGTCCGGCCCTGTCGGAGGCTTTCAGACGGGTCGAAGTTTGCGGTATGAGGGTTCGCCTGTCCTTCGTTTCCGTCGCCCTGGCCGTGCTGATCGGCGCAACGAGCCTGATCGCGCTTCCGGGCAGGGTTGCCCGCGCCGAAGGCCCGTTTTCGATCGTGTCGGATACGTTCTTCACCTTCGACGTGCCCAACGGGAGCGCCAGCGTGCGCCTAGAGGCCGAGGTGACGCCGAACGGCGGCCGTGGACTTTCGGAAGTCTGGCTGTACGCCATGCCTGGCGCCACGGAGATCCGGGTCACGCTCAATGGCGTGGCCGCCAAGTTCACCACGACGCCGCGGCTCGGCGACGGCGACGTGCTCGCGACGGTCGTCAGCATCCCGTTCGCCGAACCCCTTAAGGATAAGACCCGCGCCAAGCTGACCATGACCTACATCAGCCCGCCACGGTCCACCAAATGGGTGCGGTTCGAGCCAGGCGCCATCGGCGCTTTCTTGGTCAGCCAAGGGCCAGGGTCGTTCGTGTTCTTCGACCTTCCCACCGCCGCTGAGAATGTCATCGAGCCGGGATGCGTGGTGATCAACAAGCAACCGCGGGAGGTCCGGGACGCGGGCTTGGAACGCTGGGTCTGTGGCGAGACGGCCCTCGCCGCCCTCAGCTCGGACGACAAGAAAACCTTGCAGCGTTGCGCCAACCTGGAGGACGCCTGCCGGGCCCAGCTCGAGTATTACCAGGCCGGGTTCATCCAATCGATCACTGACCAGTCAAAGCGCGCCGTCAAAGAAGCGGTGGTTGAGCTGGAGCGCGGCCCCGTAAAGGTCACCTTCCGCTATTTCGCCCGCGAAGAGGCGTGGGCGTCGGAGGTCTTCCCCGTCGCGATGGAGGCCCTGCCGAAGCTGGAAAAACTCTTCGGCTTTCCCTACGCCTTCGACACGCTCCTCATGCGCGAGTCCTACTTCATCGCGGCGATCGGCGCGGCCGGCGTCGCCTTCCCCTCCCAGGGCGAATTGCTCCTCTTGCACACCCCCGGCGAGTCCGCGTTCAACAAAGAGGTTGCCATCCATGAGCTCGCGCACCAGTGGGCTGGCCACAACCTGACCCGCCCCTGGCTTTGGGAAGGCCTGGCCGAGTACAGCACGCGCTCCCTTGCGCTCGAGATGAAAATCCCGCTCCGCGATTGGGGCTGGGAGGAGCTTGGCTACAAAGACCCGATCGCCACCTGGTACGAAGGCTCCACAGTGACTAACTCGTACTACTGGTACGGCAAGTCCGGTTCGTTCTTCCTTGAGTTCGAGAAGGCTGTCGGCGGCCGCGAGAAAATGACCGCCGTCCTGGCTCAGATGGACGACGACAAGGAGCGCCTCCCGCTCGACGGACGTTGGTTCATGGATACCGGTGAGCAGGTCAGCGGCGCAAATCTGGACGAACTCTTCCTCACCTGGGTCTTCAAGCGGCAATCCGCGGAGCCGCTGATTAAG
>CAMAUF010000126.1 GCA_945861295.1 bacterium
TCATCCACCTCACCCGCGACCCGCGCGCTACGGCCGCCTCCTGGAGCCGCGGGGCGACCGCCAGCGATTCACCCCTCCCCGGGCGATCGATGCCCGCCAGGGACGTTCTTGCGGTCGCTCGGCCATGGGTGGGCAAGCACTTGACCGTCGAGGCGGCGAGCCTGTCCGGGAGCCGCGTCTTGCGTGTCCCATACGAGGCTTTCATCGCCCACCCGGTTTCCTGGGTGGACCGCATCCTTCGCTTTGCCGAGATTGATGCACGCCCTCCCGGTCTCACGGACGAAGGCTTCACCGCCGCCGCGGGCCACGGAGTAAGTGGCAACCCCATGAGGTTCGCGACCGGATTCGTTGCCTTCCGAAAGGTTGACCGCGCGGCAGCATCAATTCGGTGGCGGTCCAAGCTGGTGATCGCGGCGTATACCTGGCCCCTGCTCCTCCGCTACGGCTATTCGCTGTGGCCGAATGGAAGGTAAGATTCGCCCGTGCCTCCGACGCCCCGCATTCCTGTGCTGTACATCGCTGGACAAGGCCGTTCCGGCTCAACCCTGATGGATCGCGTCCTCGGCCAGACGCCGGGGCTCGTGTCGTGTGGCGAGATCTTTAATTGGTGGCAGAATTTCGCGAACCCCGCCCAGAAGTGCAGCTGCGCGAAACTCGTGAGCGAGTGCGACTTTTGGCGGGAGGTCCACGCCCGCGCCTTTCCCACGCCCCCGGATATCGACGCCGAATGGCGCGCCCAGCGCTCGGCGACCGCCATTCGGCGGTCGCGTCTGCGACCGCTGCCTGGATCGTTCCAAAGGGGACCGGATGCGGCACAGACACACGTGGCTGAAATGTCGGCGCGCTTGTATCGGGCCGTGCTTGCCGTCTCCGGCGCGTCGATGTTGGTCGATTCGTCGAAACGGGTGGGCTACGGCGTGCTGCTTGCACGATCCCCCGAGTTCGATGTCCGAATGGTCCACATGGTTCGTGACCCGCGGGCGGTCGAGTATTCGCGCTCCTTTCGCAAGTTCGCGCTCGCCCGACCGCTTGTAGAGAAGGGGCTACGGAAAGGCGGGGGAAGCGGACCGCAACAGGTCTGGGAGGTCAACCTCTTCGCGGAGTTGGCACGCCTCAATCGCGTCCCCACAATCACCGTGAAGTACGAGGATTTCGCCCGTGATCCATCGCTCTGGTCCGCACGCATCCTCCAATTCGCGGGGATCGAAGGGAGGCCGGTTGGGCTTTCGACGGGATCTCTTGACTTACAGACCGTCCACATGGCCGATGGCAACCCCGGGCTCCGGTTCAAGACTGGGCTGACCGCCTTACGGGTGGACGACGAATGGCGGGCCAAGCTTCCCGCCCGGCGAAAGGCCAAACTGACTGCCTTGACGTGGCCGTTGTTGCTGCGCTACCGGTATCCGTTGTGGCCGTAGGCCCTTGGCTTGGCAGCCGCTAGACTATCGGTCGATATCAGGGGGTGTGCTATGGGGAAACTGGATGGCAAGGTCTGCATCGTGACCGGCGCCAGCCGCGGGATCGGCAAGGACATCGCTGACCTCTTCGCGGCCGAAGGCGGCAAAGTCGTTTGCGCGGCCCGCACGCTGCGCGAAGGCGAGCACATGTACGAAGGCTCGCTCGAAAGCACGGTCGCGGGCATCCGGGAACGCGGCGGCGAAGCCACCGCCGTCACCGCCGACCTTTCCCAGTACGAGCAGTGCGTCAACCTTGTCGAGCAGACACGGGCGACCTACGGGCCAGTCGACGTGCTCGTCAACAACGCCGCGCTGACCTATTTCATCCCGATCAAGGACTACCCGGTGAACCGCTGGCTACGGTCGTTCGCGGTCAACTTTCACGCGCCCTTCTATCTGAGCCAGCTCGCGCTGCAAGATATGTTGCCACGCAAGAGCGGGGCAATCGTCAACATCTCGAGCGGCGCGGCGATCGGGCCCGGTCGCGGGCCATACCCCGCCGACCCGCTCCTGAAGCGCGGCGGCACGCTCTATGGGGCCGAGAAGGCGGCGCTGGAGCGGTTCACCCAAGGCCTCGCGGCGGAGGTCTACGACGACGGCGTCAGCGTCACCTGCTTCTCGCCGTCGCAAGTTGTCGCGACGCCAGGCACGGTGCATCACCATCTCGTCACGGGCCTCGATGACCCGCGCGGCGAATCACCGGCGTACATGGCCAAGGCGGCGCTGCTGCTCGCAACCGAACCGAAGGAGAAAGTCGCGGGACGAGTGACCTACAGCCAGCAGATCCTGATCGAGTTCGGTTGGATCCCTGGGCCAGGCAAAGGGACGCCGTTCGAACGGCGAGGGTCCGGCTATTCGGAGGTGTAACGCGGGGGCGAAGACGGGGCAGTCGGGATGAGTGGACACACTGCGCTGGTTGATGCTCATGTGCACCTGTTTCCGCCCGCCCAGGCGGACGCGCGGGCGCAAATCGCCGAGCGCGACGGCACGTTCGCGGAGATGTACGCCACGCCGGCCGCGAAGATGGCAGGGGTCGATGCGCTAACCGCAGCGATGGACGAAGCGGGAATCGAATCAGCCGTCGCCGCGGGCTTCGCCTTTCGGACTGAAAGCGACATCGAAGCGCAGAACGCATACCTGTCGGTCTGCGCGGCAGCCTCGCGCGGCCGGATTTGGCCCTTGGCGACCACGAACCTCGCGCTGCCGGGCTGGCGGCGCGCACTCGAAGCCGCCCTCGCGGCCGGCGCCTGTGGCGTTGGCGAACTGCGGCCCCACAATCAGGGCTGGGACCCGTTAGGCCCGGAAAGCCACGTCTTGTGCGAACTCGCGGGCGCCGCCGGGCTGCCCCTCCTCTGGCACGTCTCCGAACCGATCGGTCATGCTTACCCGGGGAAGGCCGGCGGAATTTCGCCGGTCGAACTGTACCGGCTGGCGGCGGCGCATCCCGGGGTGCGCATGGTCGCCGCGCACCTTGGTGGGGGACTATCGTTCTATCTCGACATGCCTGAAGTGCGAAAAGCTATCGATTCTGTCTATTTCGATACAGCAGCGGTCTCGTTGCTGTATCATATCGAGAGTGTTACGCGGCTCGTCGCCCTCGCCGGCGCAGACCACGTGATCTTCGGCTCCGATTTTCCGATGCTCCCGCCCGCCCGGCAGTTGAAGCGGCTTCAAGCGCTGCTTGACGATGACGTTGCGGCAGCGGTTTGCGGAGGAAACGCCGGCATCCTCTATGGGAATAGACGCGCCCGATGAATAGCACCCCCGATACGGTCAGGGTTTTTGTAGCCTGTGAAGTCCCCGAAGACGTCCGGACGGCCATTGGCAGTGTGATCGAAACATTGCGCGGGCGGAGCGGCGAAGCCGTCCGCTGGATCAAGCCCGACGGCATCCACGTCACGCTCAAGTTCCTGGGCGAAGTGCCAGTCAAGAAACTCCCGGCGATCAAGCTCGGGATCCAGGAAGCGGTCGTTGGCCATTCCCCGTTTGAGCTCGAACTCGACAACATCGGCACCTTCGGCGGCCGGGAAGGGCTCCGGATCATGTGGATGGGCGTGGCCGGCGATGTCCTCCGCCTCGAAGCGCTGGTCCGTGCTTGCAATGCCGCTCTCGCGGTCGTCGGCTTCGAGCCCGAGCGGCGGCCCTTCCGCCCCCACCTCACCCTTGGCCGCGTCCGCGACGAAATCGGGACGCGTCATCGTGCCGAGATCGAGGTCGCGGTGGGGAAGACACCGGTGCCGCCCGTGAGCTGGCGGACATCCCAGGTTTCGCTGATGCGAAGCCGGCTGACGACACAAGGCGCGATGTACGACGTGCTCGCGACCTTCCCGCTGCGGGTGCGTCAGCCTGCCGTCGTCGGCGCCGCGTAGGGACGCGCGCCGCAGTGAACGGCTCGGCTCCGACCGCGGGTTGACCGCTCTCAGCGGCAGTTAACACGTAGGGCGCTCCGGATCTGGTAGAATCACGCCCGAACCGGCTATGGAGACGACGCGATGGCGACATACCTGCTGCTCAGCACTCTGACGGACGAAGGCCGCAAGACGCTCAAGGCCCGCCCCGAACGGCTTCAAGAGGTGAACAAGGAGATCGAGGCGATGGGCGGCCGCGTCGTCTCCCAGTACGCCGTGCTCGGGCTCTACGACTTCGTCAACGTGGTCGAGGCCCCGAGCAACGAGGTGATCGCACGGATTTCGGTCGAACTCGGCAGCCGCGGGACCGTGCAGATCACGACGCTGCCGGCGATGTCTGTCGAAACCTTCGTAAACGCCATCAAGGGCGGCCGGTAGGCGGCCATGGGCTTCTACGTCGTCCTCACCAAGCTCAACAGCGATGGTGTCCGCGCCATCCATGCCAATCCCGACCTGGTTTCGGCGGTGGCAGCGGACATTCAAGCCATGGATGGTAAGGTCCTGGAACAGTGGGCCGTCCTCGGGAAGTACGACTTCTGCGCTTTGGTCGAGGCTCCGAACGACGCCGCCATTCACCGCATGGCGGTCGAGCAGGAGTCGAGGGGGCGGGCGCGGTTCACGGTCCTGCCGGCGATGGATATGGCGCTCTACGTCCGTCTGATGGGGCAATCGACCGAGACGACGGGCCCGCACCCGTGGCAGATCCGCTGGCCTGTCCAGATCGCCCGGCGCGCCCTGCGCAACTACTGGATCGACCAACACGTCCGGGCCGCGTGCCAGCCGCTCACGGTCCTTGGCCGGGAGAACCTGGACGGCTTGGCCCGGCCCGCGATCTTCATCGCCAACCACAGCAGCCACCTCGATTCGCTCGTCTTGCACTCCGTCTTGCCCGCGGCGCACCGCCGCTTCCTCACGTTTGGCAGCGCTGCGGACCGCTTCTATATCAAGGGCCGCAAGGGCATGACCAAACAGGGCTGGTGGAATTCGCTCGCCATGGCCACCTTCCCCATCCGTCGCGGCGCCGGACGCGCGACCCTCGCCCACGCCGAATGGCTGATCGATAAGCGCTGGAACGTGGCCATCTTCCCGGAAGGCACGCGTTCGACGACGGGCAAGATGAGCACCTTCAAGGCCGGGGTGGCAATTTTGGCGCTGGCCAAGGGCGTCCCCGTCGTACCGGTGTTCCTAGAAGGCCTCCGTGAAATCCGGCCGAAGGGCACGCGGGATGTCGCGCCGGGGCCGGTGACAGCGCTGATCGGCGCGCCCATCCGGTTCGCGCCGGCCACGAGTGTGAGCGATGCGACCTACGCCATGTACCAGGCGATGGAAGCGCTCCGCCTGCGTCTGAGGGCACAGCGTAGGCCCGATGGACCGGAGGAGGCGACCTAAGCGGGCAGGCGCACGAGACCGGCATCCTGGAGCCGCGCGATGATCCGGTCGCGGCCGATCACGCCGATCACGCGTCCTTCCGCGATCACGGGCAGGTGAGAGACGTTCGTCTGCTCCATCTCTTGCAACACATCGGCGAGGGAGCGGTCCGCGGACGTGCCGGTGAGCAGCGCGCGCGGGAGCATCGCCTCGCCCGCCGTCATCGTGTCCCATTCGGCCTTGGGCACGACCGCGACCTGGAAGAGGCTGATCAGGCCTGCGAGTTTGCCTTCGTCCTCGATGAAATAACAGGCCCGTGGGTTCATCTGGAAAGCGCCTCGTGCCAGCATCCCGACGGTCACGCGCGGGTCGAGCGAGGGCGGGTCTTCGACCATCACGTCCTTGACCTTGATCCGCGAAAGGACCTCGCGGATCCGATTCTGGACGAGGCTTTGGCGGGCTGCGTTTTCCAGGAAGAAGCCCATGAAGAGCAGCCAAACGCCGTTAAACTGCGATGAGGCCAGCGGCGTATCGTACCCGAGGAGGGCGAGGAAGCCGATGGCGATCCCGGCCCAGGCGAACAAGCGGCCGATCCAGGCCGCGGATTGCGTCGCCCAGTTGTAGTTGCCGCCGATCAGCCAGATCAGCGAGCGAAGCACGCGCCCTCCGTCCATCGGGAAGGCCGGCAACATGTTGAAGACAGCGACAACGATGTTGGTGGCGCCGAGGAAGAAGATGATCTGGTCAAGCGCGCGGTCCTCGCTCGAACCCATCGCTGCCCAGACCCCGAAGAACGCGAAGCCCAAGGCGAGGCTGGTGAGCGGGCCCGCGATGGCCATCAGAAGCTCGGCGATTGGCCGTGTGGCCTCTTTCGTAATCTGTGCGACGCCGCCAAAGACGAAGAGCGTGATGTCCTTGACGGGCAACTTGTAGGCGCGCGCCACGACGCTGTGGGCGAGTTCGTGCAGCACGATGGAAGCGCAGAAGACGAGGGCTGTACCCAGTGCCATGACAGTGTAGGTGAATGCGTTGCCGTCGTACGACGAAGGAAAGACGTCGCTGGCGAGGACAACCGTAAGGATGCCGAGCAGGATGAACCAACTCGGGTTGACCATGATCGGGATGCCGAGGAGAGAACCTATCCGGAAGTTCCGCATGACTGTCCTGCCAGTGTACACGCCCGCCGGGGAAAGTCTGCGGATCCCGCGGGCAGGGCGCAGGTGACCGGGGTCG
>CAMAUF010000127.1 GCA_945861295.1 bacterium
ACGGTCTCGGCGCTGCTGGGTGAGCACTGGGCGTTCGAGGTGGGGCCGTACCTGTCGCCGTTCTTCGAGCCGTTGATCCGCCCGGGGTGGCTGCCGGACTGGTTCTCGCCGGCGCTCTTCATCCTGCCGGCGCCGCTCGCGTTCCGCACGACGTGCTACTACTACCGGCGTGCCTACTATCGGTCGTACTTCATGAGCCCGCCGGCGTGTGCGGTGCGCGAGCCCGCGGGGTCGTACTCCGGCGAGTCGCGCTTCCCGCTCGTGCTGCAGCAGCTGCATCGCTTTGCGCTGTACGCGGCGCTGGCGTTCGTGCCGATCCTGTGGTTCGGCGCGGTGCGCTCGTACTGGCACGACGGTGAGCTCGGCATCGGGCTGGGGTCGTTGCTGCTCACGGCGAACGCGTTCCTGCTGATGATGTACACGTTCGGCTGCCACTCGCTGCGGCACCTGGTGGGCGGCGGGCTGAACTGCTTCAGCTGCTCGGGCTTCCGGCAGACGCGACATCGCGTGTGGCGGTTCGTGACGATGGCGAACGTGCACCACCGGCTGTGGGCGTGGACGAGCCTGATCGGCGTGGGCGTGACGGACCTGTACATCCACCTGGTGGCGAACGACGTGATCACTGACCCCAACACGTGGGGCAGCTTCTAGCGATCGAGCGGGCAGGGAGGCCGAGGCGATGCCCGACTACGAGACGCACGAGTACGACGTGCTGGTGATTGGCGCCGGCGGCGCGGGCCTGCGCGCGGCGATCGAGGCCTCGGCGCAGGGCGCGCGCACGGCGCTGGTCTGCAAGTCGTTGCTCGGCAAGGCGCACACGGTGATGGCGGAGGGCGGCATCGCGGCCGCGCTCGGCAACGTGTACGAGCAGGACAACTGGCAGGTGCACTTCCGCGACACCATGCGCGGCGGCAAGATGCTCAACAACTGGCGCATGGCCCAGCTCCACGCCCAGGAAGCGCCGGACCGCGTCCACGAACTCGAGAATTGGGGCGCGCTCTTCGACCGCACCGCCGACGGCCGCATCCTCCAACGCGACTTCGGCGGCCACCGCTACGCCCGCCTCGCCCACGTCGGCGACCGCACGGGCCTGGAAATGATCCGCACCCTCCAGCAGCACGCCGTCCACAACGGGATCGACGTGTTCATGGAGTGCACCATCTCCCGCCTGCTCAAGGACGGCGACCGCGTCTCTGGGGCCATCGGCTATTGGCGCGAAAGCGGCAAGGTCATCGTCTTCAACGCCAAGGCCGTCGTCCTCGCCACCGGCGGCGTCGGCAAAGCCTTTAAGATCACCTCGAACTCGTGGGAGTACACGGGCGATGGCCATTCGCTCGCGTATTGGGCCGGCGCCGATCTGATCGACATGGAGTGCGTCCAGTTCCACCCCACCGGCATGGTCTGGCCGCCCAGCGTCCGCGGCATCCTTGTGACCGAAGGCGTCCGCGGCGACGGCGGCACCCTGACGAACTCCGACGGCGTCCAGTTCATGTTCAACTACATCACCCCGTACTTCGCCTCCGAAACCGCCGACACTATCGAAGAAGCCGAACGCTGGTACGACGATAAGCGCAACAACCGCCGCACGCCGAACCTCCTTCCCCGTGACGAAGTCGCTCGGGCCATCAACAGCGAAGTCAAAGCCGGGCGCGGCAGCCCGCATGGCGGCGTCTTCCTCGATATCGCCAGCCGGCGTTCGGCTGAATACATCCGCCGCCGTCTGCCGAGCATGTATCACCAGTTCAAGCAGCTCGCCGATGTCGATATCACAGCGACGGCCATGGAAGTCGGCCCGACCATGCATTACATCATGGGCGGCGTCCGCGTCGACGCCGATACGGCGCAAAGCACCGTGCCCGGCCTCTTCGCCGCGGGCGAATGCGCCGGCGGCATGCACGGGGCGAATCGCCTCGGCGGCAACTCGCTCTCGGACCTGCTCGTCTTCGGTCGCCGAGCCGGGCTCGGCGCAGCCGAATACGCGGGCAACCTCCGCGCGACGCCGAAGCTGGATCAGGAGGCGCTCGACGGCGTCGTCAAAGAGATGTTCTCGCCTTTCGACCACGGCAGCGCGGCCGAGAACCCCTACACCATCCAGCACGAGCTCCAGGACACGATGCACACCCTTGTCGGCATCATCCGCAACAAGTCCGAACTCGACGAGGCCATGGTCCAAGTCCGCGGCTACCAGGAGCGTGCGCAACGCGCCGGTGTCGAAGGCCATCGTCAGTACAACCCCGGTTGGCACCTCAGCATCGACCTGAAGTCGATGTTGACCGTTTCCGAGGCGATCGCCCGCGCGGCCGAGACGCGCAAAGAGAGCCGCGGCGGCCACACCCGCGACGACTATCCAGACCCGAGTCCCGAATGGGGCAAGGTCAACGTCGTGGTCAGGCAGGGGCCTGGCGGCGATATGCGGATCAGCACGGAGCCGCTCCCGCAGATGCCGGCGGATCTCCAAGCGCTCTTTGAGGAGGCACACTAAATGGTCCGAACGATCATGCGCGTCTTCCGCGGTGACAGCACAGGCGGCCAGTATGAGGAGTACCCCGTCGAGGTCAGCGAGGGCCAAGTCGTCCTCGATGTCATCCACACCGTTCAGGCCGAACAAGCGCTCGACCTCGCGGTCCGCTGGAACTGCAAGGCGGGCAAGTGCGGTTCGTGCAGCGCCGAGGTCAACGGCAAGCCGCGCCTCATGTGCATGACGCGCATGAACCTGTTCGAGCCCGGCGCCACGATCACGGTCGCCCCGATGAAGACCTTCCCCCTCATCCGCGACCTCGTCACGGACGTCTCCTTCAACTATGAAGTCGCGAAGACGATCCCCGCCTTCAAGCCGCGCCCACCCGAAGCCGATGGCACCTACCGGATGATGCAAGAGGATATCGACCGCGGCCAGGAGTTTCGCAAGTGCATCGAGTGCTTCCTCTGCCAGAACGTCTGCCACGTCATCCGTGATCACCCGGAGAACAAGCCGAACTTCGCCGGCCCGCGCTTCTTTGTGCGCCTCGCCGAACTCGACATGCACCCGCTCGACACGGTCGACCGGCTCGAACTGGCCCGCAAGGATGCTGGCATCGGGTACTGCAACATCACGAAGTGCTGCACCGAGGTCTGTCCGGAAGACATCCACATCACGGACAACGCGATCATCCCGCTCAAGGAACGCGTCGCCGACCGGTACTACGACCCGCTGCGCTGGATCGGCCGCAAGCTCAAGGGCAAGTAGCCGACACTACGGGTTCATGCGCATCCAACGCAGCACTCCCACGACCGACTTGGCGTCGCAAATTTCGCCAGCTTCGATCGCGGCGAGGGCTTCCTCGACCGTGAGCGCGTGGATCTCGATATCCTCGTCCTCGTCGCCTTCGAGCGGGCCCGCAGTCAGGTTGGTGCAGACGTAGAGGTGGATGTATTCGTCCGTGTAGCCCGGCGCCACAAAGATGCCGCCCATCGGCGCGATCGTGCCGGGATGCATGCCAACCTCTTCTTGCAGTTCGCGCGCGGCGGCTTCAAGCGGCGGCTCGCCCGGTTCGAGCGTGCCGGCCGGAAGTTCCAACAGCCGCCGACCCGCCGCGTGGCGGTACTGGGTCACGAACAGCAGCCGGCCGTCGTCCCGGACGGGCACCATCGCCACGGCGCCCGGATGTTTGATCCCCTCGCGGTGCGCGATCACTCCGTTCGGCATCTCGAGTTCGGTGAGTTCGACATTGAAGAGGCGGCCTTCGTAAACCGTGCGCTGGGAGACGATTCGCGGTATTTTCATCGCCGCAGGGTAGGTCGCTGGGCGGCCCACCCGCAATCGACGCCGGGAGGCCTTCATGTCAGCGGTCCGCCGGGCCACTCGGCAGATCACCGCGTTTCTCGATGGCCCCGACGATCCATCGATTTCGAACCCCATCCATTCGACCGAAATCGCGGCGCAGTTCGGCTTCCGTGCCGCCCTGGTCGGTGGCGTGACGGTGTATGGCTGGTGCGTGCCGCCCATCCTTGAGGCCGTGGGCGAAGGTTGGCTCGCGTTCGGCTGGGCTGACATCCACTTCCGGCGGCCCGTCTTCCCCGGCGACCAACTCACCATAACGGTCACCGGAGACGAAGCTGGCGCAGGGGTCGAACTTGTCAACGCCGCCAGCGAAATCTGCCTCCGCGGCGAGGTAGGCGCCGGAGTGGCGCCGTGGTCACGTGAGCTACGCAACCTGCCGGGCGAGGTACCCGTCCCGGAGTCCGACTCTCGCACGGAACTGACGCCCGCCGTGGCGCGTTCCTTGCCGGCCCTTCGCCCCATGCACGTGCCCTGGACAGACGCTGAGGCCTCGGCCTATGCGGGCGACTTCCAGCGCGACGGAGACCCGCGCTGGCACGGGCCAGCGCCCCGGCTCCACCCCGGCTGGGTCGCCGCTAGGATGACGCCGCTGCTCAAACACACCTATTGGTATGGCCCTTCGATCCATGCCCGCTCACAGATTCAGCACCTCCGCCCAGCCTCCGCCGGGTCTGGCGTCGATCTGGTCGGCGCGATGGTCGATGCCTTCGAGCGGAACGGTCACGAGTACGCGGTGCTCGATGGCGCGCTGCGTATCCCCGGCGAAGCCGAGCCGTTCGCCGTCATCCGCCACACGACGATCTACCGGCCCGCCCGCCGCGACGGAACGAACCATGGATGAAGCGGAGTCGTCCGTCGACCGCTACCCGGCGCTCGCGGCGATGGAGGCCGTGCCCCTGTTCGCGCTTCTCGGCTACCGGTTTACGGACGCGGGCGAAGGCTGGGCCGAGATCACATTCACGGCTTCAGAGCGGTCGAGCAACCTGTACGGCATCGTCCACGGCGGCGTCTGGCTCTTTCTGGCGGATTCGGCGATGGGTGGCGCGCTCGGCCCCGTCTGCGACCCCGCCGAGCGCATCATCACGACGCAGGCCGACTTTCGCTGGCTGCGCGGGCTCGAGGGCGGCACGATCCGCGCACGCGGGCGAGTCGTCCGTCGCGGCCGCAGCGTCAGCCATGCCGCCGTGGAGCTCTACGATGCCCAGCAGCGGCTGATCGGACAAGGAAGCGGCACGTACGTCATCATCCCACCGACGTAGGCGCCTTTCCGCAAGAGCGATGGGTTAGCCGGGACCAGGGGCGGCATCCGTTGTTCCCTGCGGGACGTTTGCGCGGTCTCAGCCGCTTCGGGACGCTTGCTACTGGCGGAGCGGCGGGCGCCGCCCTTCGGACCAGACCAGGACCCCGTTGGCGTCGAGCCATCGATACGCGACCGGGATGCCATCGAACCCTTCGAGACGGACGAGAAATGCTGGCCGGTGCACGGGGAAGGCGTGCCAGCGCCCTTCGTACTCAATTTCGAGGGTGGTGATGGACGCTGCGTTGACCTCGCCAAAGAGTTCGGTCGGCCGGTGAAGGACGACGCCCACGCTCGCGGCGTTTCCGAAGGGTCTCAGCGTCGCCCAATCGCCCGAAAGCTGCCAAGCGGGCAGGGGCGGCCATTCGATCGAAATCCAATCCTTCCGAAGGTGGTCAAAGCGGACGACCGAGCCGTCGGGCCACCGAAAGACGACGTGAGGGACGCCGTCCCAGACCTCATAGGCGAGGCAGACCTCATAGGCGAGGAGGTCGCCTCCGAACACGAGGTCCTGGGAGACCTTCACCGTGTCTGGCGGTCCCGCCCGAAGTTGGACAACGACGAAGAGACCGCCGACAAGGAGGAGGGCCAGCAGAGCGCTGGCGAAGCAGCGAAGGACCATTGTCAGACTCCGCTCGCCGTTGTGATGAACCGGAACGCCTCGGGCGAGAGGCACCAAGGGCTCACCAGCACCCTCATCCGGCGATACCCTCCAGCGGTTAATTCTCCCATTCGGAAAGCTCCGCGTCCGTCAGGATCGGGGCGAACAATTCTTCGTCGGACGGGAGGGCAGCCGCCCGCAGGAATCCGAGCCGCCGCTTGCCCGCAGGTGGCGGGTCATCGCTCACGTTTGCGGGGACGTGCGTCGCGGCACGGCGCTGCTCCGTGCCGGCGGCCGCGGCTACGGTGTTCCCTCGAAGGCTCGGCGGGGGCGTGAGCAGGGCATAGGGCACGCCGGCCTTCGCGAGCACGATCAATTCGCCCGCGTGGGCGCGTTCCAGCAGCCGCGAGAACTGCAGCACCGCGTCGTCAACGTTGACTATCGTCGATTCCATGTCGCGATCCTACGCGATCACCGTGGGCGTCGCGAGAGCGCCCGGCAGCGGGCGCCGCTATCCGCCAAGCTCCTTGAACGGGTCGTCGCGCCAGCTGAAGGCCGCCTTCAGCCCCTTTTCGCGCGAAATCTTGGTGAACTCGCCCGCGTTGGGGCGCATTTGGGCGCTCAGCGCATGCCATTGCGACCCCTGTTGTAGCGCGGTGCGGAAACCCATGATTTCGTAGGCTTGGTTCAGTGACTGCTTGTTCGCGGCCAGCAGGTCCGGTGC
>CAMAUF010000128.1 GCA_945861295.1 bacterium
CCTCGCCGCCGCCGCGGCCGCTGGGCTGCCGGTCGCGGCGCTCCAGCCACATTACAACCTCGTCTATCGGGCCGAGTACGAAGTTGCCCTCATCCCGCGGTGCCTACGGCACGGGCTTTCAGTCATCCCCTACAGCCCGCTGGCCAAAGGCTTTCTCACTGGCCGCTATGAGCGCGGCAAGAAGGCTGTGGGCGCTCGCGCAAACGGCCTCAAGCAGTACCTCAGCGACGGCGCCTGGGAGACATTGGCCGTCGTCCGCGAAACTGCGCGAGACCACGAGGTGGCGACGGCCGCCGTGGCGCTGGCCTGGTTGCTCGGGAGGCCGGGCGTGACCGCCCCGATTGCCGGGGCCAGCACGGTCGCCCAACTCGCCGAACAGCTGGCTGCCACCGACCTGGTGCTCACTCCCGCGGAGCGCGACCGCCTCGACCGAACCTCAGCCGCGAGCGCCGGGACGGCTTCGCCCGTGTGACCTCGTCGTCTGGGGCGAGGACTTCGGAATCGGGCATTATGGGAGACAAGGCGTTCGTCGGGTCTCGGCGGTCGAGGAAGAAGTCGATGCCCACCTTCAGGGCGGCCGCGGCCGGGAGCGCGAGCAAGATGCCGGGGATGCCCAAGAGTTCGCCGCCGACCAGCACCGCCAACAGCACGACCATTGGCTGCAAGCCCAGCGTCGAGCCGTACACGCGCGGCACGATGTAGCGGTCTTCGAGCTGTTGGTAGAAGAGCAAGGCGACCAGCACGCCGATCGCCTGGGCCGATGACTCGCGAAATGCGGCGAAGGTGACGGGAATGATGGCGATGAACGCGCCGACCAGCGGGATCACGTCCGCGAAGCCGGCGAGGATGGCGAAGCCCAAGGCGTTCGGCACGCCCGCCGCCAGGAGCACCACCAGCGTGAACGCCGAGATCAGCACGGACGTGATGATCTGTCCGCGAATGTACCCGCCGACGACTCGGCCCAGCGCTTCGATCACCTGGTCGGCTTCGGCCTCGCGGGCGTGTGGAAGGAAGCGGAAGAGATACGCCTTCATTTTCGGGGCATCATTCAACAGGTACGCCGTCAGCACGATGACCGTGCCCGCCGACAGAATCCCAAACACCACCCGCTGGCCGTAGTCCACGGCCACGCGGCCCGAGATGATCTCGCCCCAGTCGATCTCCTGAGCACGATCTGAAAGCTCGACGTCGATCCCGAAGTTCTGGAGGAACTCTTCGAGCCGTTGGGCATCCTGCGGCAGGTCGTCGCGGATGCTGCCGAACTCTTCGACTATGGCGGGGATCACCGCCGAAAACAGCCCGCCAATGATGGCCAGCACCGCGACCAGGATGATGGCGACGGCGCCCGCTCGGGGCACGCCCTTGCGGACCAGCCATTCGAGGTAAGGGAGGAGCGCCGCCATGAAGATGAACGCGACGATGACGAGGATGACCACGGCCCAGACCTGGACCACCGCCCAGGCGGCGAGCGCCGCGGCCCCGATGAGCAGCATGCCTTTCGCCGAAAGCTCGAACTTGACCACGTCGTCCTCCGCCAGCCTCGTGGCGGCGTATCATGCCGTATTGCGGGCTCATGCGCTTCGGGCGGCCGCCCGAGAAGCTAGCTCCAAAGAGCGAGGATGACATGATCACGTCCCGGGACGACTTTCTCCGGTACTTCGAGGCCGTCCACCGCCGCGCGGTCCGCGATGTCGCGGCGTTGCCTGCGGAAGCGGACGGTTGGGCGCCCTCGGCGGGCGCGGGTGAGGGCGCGTGGAGCATCAACACGCTCATTGGGCACATGTGCGGATCGCGCCTCTATTTCGCCAGCGCCTACCGCGGCGAGGGCTGGATCAGCGCGCCCCCGCCGGACGTTTCGACCCGCGACGGGTGGGTCCCGGCGCTCCACGAGAGTTTCGCATCCCTCCGGGCGCGGCTCGCGGACACGCCGGACGCCTGGCTCCAGCGCAAGGTCGCGATGATCGATTCGGCCGGCGGCCTTTCCGGGTGGCGGGTGCTGCTCATGATGATGGAGCACGACATCCATCATCGCAGTCAAATCGACACCTATGCCGGGCTCAACGGCTGGGACGTGCCCCACATCTATGGCCGGTCGGCGGAGCACATCGGGACGCTGCAGGAGGCGCAGCGGGCGAAGCACGCCACGGCCTAACTTACTTCCCGAACCGGAACCCGAGGCCGATGACGCCTTGTGCCCCTATCGGTGGGCCGCCCTTGTCGCCGGAGACTGATTCCGCCTTGAAGGAGATAAACGCGCGCCCTTCCCGTGTATCTTTGCCGTACTCAACCCCGCCGCTCGCGCTGGTCACACCGGCCGCCCCGAACTTGATCTTCCCGTTCGCGTCGAGGCCCTTGACGCCGAAGATGTTCGTACCGGTGACGGACGCCTCGCCTTCGGGCGCACCGCCGCCGAGCCCAGTGACGCCAGCGCTCCCCTTCCAGTCTCCGGCCTTGAAGCCGAGGTCGATGGAGGCCTTGCCATCCTGGCTCACGGTCGTCTTACCGGAGACATAGGTGTCCTTGTCGCCGACCTTCACGGCGATGATCGCCACCATCTTGTCGTTCGCGATTGAGACGCCGGTATCGAGCTTCAGTTTGTCGACTTCGATAGCCTGCCCAAGGTCGACCTTGGCCGTCCCGTCTGGGTTCAACTTGAGCGAGCCTTTGAACTGGACCTCCTTGTCGCCCAAGGCCACATTCGCTTCGCCCGATCCGCCCTTCTTGTCGCCCTCGCCAGCGTAGGCGCCGGAGATGCCGGCCGAGAAGTGCGTACTCGAGAACTTTAACGCCGCACTGGCCTGCTGGACGGTCAACTGTTGAACCTTGCCGAGGTCGAGTTTGCCTTCGCCCGTGAGGCCTTTGAGGATGTCGATCTTCTTGCTGATCTCGGGGATGTCGGCGTTGGTGAGGTAGGCGACGGCCGCGGCCGCGATCGCGGCGGCGACCACAACCCCCGGATTCTCTTTCGTGACGGTCACCAACTGGTCGCGGAACTTCTTGGCGGCGTCGGACGCGGCCAGGGTCTCCGCGTCCTTCTTCGCCTGTTCCGAAAGCATCGTCCCAAGCAGCTCGATCTGCGACTTCGAGATGAAGTCCTTCTCATTGGAGGCGTCCTTGACCTGGGCGATGAGAAGGTCGACGCTCTTGCCCGCGAGCGACTTTGCGTACTCCTTGATCTTGTCGTCGCCCAATTGCTCGGCGATGAGCTTGGAGATTGCGGCCCACATAGGGTCAATCAGGGGCTTTGCGGGCCCTTCGGCTTGTCCCTGGGGCGCGGCGCCAGCCTGGGCCGCGGGCGCCGGCCCATACGGCGCGGGGTCGCGTTGCACGCGGCGGTCAGCGGCGTGGTGGAGTGGCGGCTGGTCCGAATTGGCGGTGAGTTGCGGGCGGCTAGCCAGTGCGCGTGAGACGCAGGCGTTACCCACCGTCCTCTGGAGCGCGAGCACGTTCGCGGGGGAGCCAGGCATGCGGTTGGCGTTCAGAGGGAGCGCGGCGGACGCCGGCTGGCCCGCTTGCTTTCGCCCACGCGCCAGTGCTTCCGAGTCCGGAGCGCGTCCCCTGGAGCGTCGCCGAGCCATCGAAGTCTCCCGCCAAGCAGGCCCTCTTGGCGCCCCGATAATAGCACAACGGGACCGGCGCACGGAGCGATTCACCGCATGAATTTGCCGTGAAGGCACCCGTTAGCCGGTCTCCCGGTCGAGCACGGCGAAGAGCTCGGCCACGGACAGCGCGAAGCCGGGCATGAGGGGAGTCGTGAGCACGGCATCTCGCGGCAGCGCCACTGCGTCGTGGCCGTCGTCGAAGACTTCGACCACACGGCCCACGGGGTCGACCAGCCAAACGACCGGTACGCCTGCGTCACGGTAGAGACGGCATTTGCGGCGTTGCTCCTCCATCGTCTCCGACCGCGACCGGACCTCGACGGCAACGGTCGGCAGCGAGCCCTTCGTCGCTGGCGTACCCTTTCGCCAAAATCCGGCGTCGGGCTTCTGGTGGCGGCCTGAGCGCATCCGCACGCGGAATTCGGGGCCGAACGATCCGCCCGCAAGCCGGCGATACGAGCCGAAGCGGTAGTCGAATTCTCCGGAGAGGTCGCGGTGGTCTTCGTCTACCACGGCTTTGCAGTAAGCGATGCCGTCGATGTATTCAAGGTCGGTCTCCTCGCGGTCGTCGAGGTCGAGGAACTGCTCCTCGGACATGGCGACGCCGTGGAACTCCGACCAATCATCGTCGTCGGTCGAGCGCCGCAAGCGCGGGGGCGGTTGAGGCTGACGGATCGCCATGGCGGGTATCCTCTCAGACCGCGAGCGGGTCCTCGGCGATCTTTTGCATCCCGGCGTTGAGGGCGGGCAGGCGATCGATGCCGACGCTGTCCAGGAGAGCGACATAATCGCGGAGCTGCTTCTGGCGCAACTGGCGCAGCTTTTCGACGCCCACGCTCATGCGCTCCATGCCATCGGCGAAGAGCACGATGAGCGCCTCTTTCTCGCCCTTGGTGTGTCGCAGTTCCTGCGACATCGCGTTCTCGGCGCGTCCCAGCCACATGTTGACGAAGTGGGGCGCGTTCTCCTTGTGCTGAAGGTACCAGAGCAGATGGCGCTTTCCGTATTCGAGGTGACGCCGCGAATCCCGCAGCATCAGCTCGAAGAGCTTGCGGTCGAGCTCCGTCTTGGCGAAGTCGCCGGCCATTTCGAAGGCGCTGACTTCGTAGGACTTATAAAGCACGTCAAGCCCGAGGATCATCTCGGTGAACTTGAGTGCGCCGTACCAGCCGCGGTACATGATGCCGAGGGGGGCTTGGCCGAGGCCGCCGCCGTTGGCCAGCGCGCGCTTGCGGAACGCTTCGACTTTGTGTCCGGCGTCGTAGACCTGGGTGCCGAGGAAGAGCTTGACGTCGTGGAACCCGTAGCTGATCGGTTCGAACCACTTCGCGATGATCTTCTGCTCGGTCAGGCCATGCGATGAGTACGCTGTCGCGATCTGGCACATGGCGCGTTCGAGCTCTTCGGGCTGGTCCGTGAGGCCGGTGTCCCAGGGCAGGTCGGTCGCCGGCACCCAACGTTCGCGGATTGCTTCTTCATAGAGGTGGTCGACGCCATCGGCCCAGACCTCCGCCTTGTCGAAGATGTGGTAGCTGCCCGGCACATAGATCGCGGGGTCTGGATGGCTACCGAGCGGGGTGTCGTTCTCGTAGGGCCAGTGGTCCGGGACTTGGCCGTAGCTGCCGATGTTGATTTCGGGCGTGCCGAGCCCGTTGGGGCCCGGCACGGCGCGCAGGCCCTTTTCGGAGCGCGTGCGGATGAACTTGAAGCTGAGGCCCTTCATCGCGTCTGGATTCGCTTCGACTTTGCCGACGAAGGTGAGGGCGCGGTCTGGGGCGAAGTTCAGCATCGTGAGGTTCGCGATCGTCTCTTCGCGGAGCGGGCTCGCTTCGTAGCGAGCGATTAGCTCGTCGTCCCAGCCGAGGTGTTGGGCGCGGATCTTCGTAGCGGGAGTCAGTTGCATCGGGCGGGCCTCACAGAGCGTGGTAGAGACAATCTGAAGGCTGGCGCGGAGGCCAGCCTTCGAGGTCGTTTTTTGCACAGCCCCGCGAACTGACCGAGGCGTGACCCGGCCGAGCTTGACGAGGCGGTAGATTTCCTAGGCCACCGGGTCGAGGAACTCCTTGAAGCCGGCGCCCATGCGCTCGCGGCGGTCGCCGAGGCCGATAACGTCAAGGCGGTGGGCGTATTCGTTGACTTGGCGCTTGCGCATGACCATGAGCTTGGCGTAGCCCTCATCGATCTTGTCGATGCCGCCGCCAGCCAGGATGGCGAGCGCTTCGCCGGTCATGGGGTTGGTGGTTAGGCCGGCCTGCTGGCTCTGGCCGAGTGCGCCTTCCTGGAGGTCGAGGTAGTTGTGCAGTTCTTCCTTGCGCCAGGGCTGCGTGTCCATGACGTATTTGAGGTGCGTGACGCCGAAGGCGAGGTGGCGGCTTTCGTCCTGGGCGGCGAGCCGGAACATCTTCTTCTCGGCTTCGTTCTGGGAAATCAGCTCGCCCATGCGGAAGAGGGTCTGGACGAAGCCTTCGCCGAAGAGGTGCAGGAGCGCCGTCATCTCGGTGAAGTCGTCGACGCTGAGCAGGTTGATCGCGCCGAAGCCGGCGTCGCACATGCCGCCGCCGTTGACGAGCGTGCGCTTGCGGAAGACGTCGAGGTGGCGGCTTTCGTCCATAATCTGGGTGCCGAGGAAGAGCTGGGCCTCGAAGTGGTCGGGGTGGACCTGCTCCATGTAGCGGCCGGGGATATCGCCGGCGATGAACTCGACCTGGGTGAGGAAGGTACAGAGCGTGCACATGGCCCATTCGAGGTCATCCGGGAGCGGCTTCACGGTCTCCCAAGG
>CAMAUF010000129.1 GCA_945861295.1 bacterium
CCATTTCGGTGAGCGACCTGATCAGGGCGCTCCGCGATGCCGGCTTCGACGGCCCCTTCCACGGGCGTAAACACCGGTACATGAATCGCGGCACGACCGTTGTCGCAATCCCCAACCCACACGGCTCAAGCATCGACACGGGCCTCCTCAGGCGCCTGCTGCGCCGCGCGGAGATCGATCGGTCCACTTGGGAGCGTCTGTAGGCGGCGTCGGCGTCGCCCCTACTGGCCATCCGGCCAGTTCGTGTAGGATGCACCCACACCGACGCCGGAGAGCCGACCATGGCAACCAACACCGCGACCGATTCCGCCGAGGCGATGATGCGCCTCTACATGGACAACCCCTACCCCACCCTCAAGTACCTCCGCGACAACCACCCCGTCTACCAGAACCCCCAGAACGGCAGCTGGCTGATCACGCGCTACGACGATGTCGTCGACACCTTCAAGGACCTCGACAACTTTTCGGCCTCGCCGAACGCCGACGGCATCGGCGCCGTTTTCGGTTCGACGCTGATGGAGTACGACGGCGAGAAGCACAGCCGGCTGCGCAACATCGTCGCGCCCGAGTTCGTCGGCCGGAAGCTCGAAAAGCTGCTGCCGATCATCGAACGCAACACGCAGCTGCTGATCGAGAAGTTCGCCGCCAAGCACGCCCAGCAACTCGCGGCCGCGGCTCACGAAAAGGGCGAAATCGACATCGTCGACGACTTCGCTACCCGGCTGCCGCTCAACGTCATCCTCGATGTCCTCGGCCTGCCCAAGGAATCGCACGAGCTCTTCCATGACTGGTATCCCGCGATGATGAACGGCATCGGCGGCGGGCCGGAGCTGCGCAAGCTCGGCGTCGCGGCGAACACGGCCTACCACGATTACCTCGACCCGCTGGTCAAGGCCCGCAGCGTCAACCCCGGCGAGGACCTGATCTCGCAGCTCTGCATCGCGGAAGTCGACGGCCACCGGATGACGCACCAAGAGATCAAGTCGTTCGCCAGCCTCCTGCTGGTCGCGGGCGCCGAGACGACCGATAAGTCGATCGCGAACCTCTGGTACTGGCTGCTTTCAAACCCGCGCGAGTTCGAGCGCGTGCGCCAGGACCCGGAACTGCTCGATAACGCGTTCACGGAGATGATGCGCATCCACCCGCCTTCGGGCGGCCAGGCCCGCCGTGCCATCAACGACGTGGCGATGCACGGCCAGCTGATCAAGGCCGGCGACTATGTCCAGCTTTCGATTTACGGCGGCAACCGCGACGACCGCGTCTTCCGGGACCCCGACACCTTCGACATCCTCCGCGACGACCTCTACTTCGGGAAGGAGTTGCGCTCGGGCTACCACGAAGGCGGCAAGGCCAGCCACCTCGGCTTCGGGCTCGGCAAGCACTTCTGTGTCGGCTATCAGTTGGCGCGGACCGAGACGGTTATCGGCAGCAAGGCGCTGCTGGCGATGATGAAGAACCCGCGCTTCAAGCCCGGCTTCGAGGCGAAGCCGATCGCGATCAGCATCCAACCGTGGAAGCTGTTGCTCGAATTCGACCCGGCCTAGCCGAAAGTGCGGCGCAGGCCAAGAGCAACCCGCCTGGACCGGCCGCGGAGGTACCGAAGAGATGGTGAGACCAGAGATCCTGGAGAAGTCGCGCAGCATCAGCCGAACGCCGATGTTGCAACGGATCGCCGGCATGACCGAGATGTTGTCAGCTGCGGGCGACGAGGCCCAGCAGTTGCGCTACCTCCCGGCCTGGGCGGCCAAGGAGATGGCCGCCCAAGGGTTCTATCGGTTCGTCCTACCGATCGCCTTGGGTGGCGAAAACCTGACGGCGCGCCAGCAGATCGAAGTCGTCGAGGCTGTCTCAGCTATCGACGGCTCGGTCGGTTGGTGTACCCACATCAACTCGGAGATCAACGGCCTCGTCGTCCGCAAGATGGACCTCACGCTCGCGGACAAGGTCTTCGACGATTGGGACGCGCTCGTTTGCTCCGGGCTTGGGCCGCCGAACGGGCCGTATCCTGGGCGCACAGCACGTCGCGATGGCGACGGCTGGCGGCTCAACTACCAAGGCTCGTTCGCGAGCGGCTACATGAACGCGACCTGGAACTTCGTCATGGCGGCTGTTTGCATGGACGAGGAGACCGGCAAGCCCGCCGAGGCCTCGTTCATGGTCCCGAAGGGCGAGTTCGAGGTCGTCGACACCTGGGACACGGCTGGGATGCGCGGCTCCGGCAGCCACGATGTCCGCATGGCGGGGACATACGTGCCGCCGGAACACCTCCTGCCTGCCCGACCCCTCGCGCCAAGCGACATCTGGGACAGCCCGACGCTGCGCAACCCGACCCACGCTGTTTACAACAAGTCGGCCGTCGCGCTTGGCGTCTGCAAGGGCGCTGTGAACTCCTTCATCGAGACCGCGAAGGTGAAACCGAGCCGGGCCGCAGGACAGACCCTCGGAGACCAGGCACAGACGCATTACCGGCTGGGCGAGGCGCGAGCAACGCTCATGGCCGCGCGGGCCTTCGTGATGGAAACGCAAGACGCGCTGGAAGCCCACCTCGGGCCTGGCGTGAAGGACGGCGGACGCCTTGAACCCGAGTGGGACGTCTTCTGGCCCGCCCTTCTCGCCTGCGCGCACGCTGCCCAGGCGACCCGGCACATCGTCGGCATCCTCAACAACACGGCCGGGACGACTGGCGCACGGATGGACAGCCCCCTTGAGCGGCAGCTTCGCGACGCCCAACAAGCCGCGAACCACGCGCTGATCTCGTACCGGCATTACGAAGAGCTCGGCAAGACCTTCCTGGGTTTCGAACCGGCGGCGAACTACATGGAACTCAAGCGGGCATAGGTCCCGCGCCACCAACGACGGAGGACTCGCGATGAAAATCAAGCTCGATTTGGCGAAGTGCACCCGCTCCGGCGAGTGCTACTACAACCACCCGATGCTCTTCAAAGCCGATAAGGAGGGCTGGCCGATCCAGCTCAAGGAGGAGCTTGAAACGGCCGACGAACAGCTCGAAGCGCGCCAGGCGGTCGAGGCCTGTCCGGCCGAACTGCGCCCGCTGTGGATCGAGGAGTAGCGCCGAGCGGCCCGCCAGGCGCTGCGTATGATGCAGAAACCGCCCGCGGCGTGAGCCACGAGGGCGACGAGGAGGCACCGCATGCTCATCGGCTACTTCACCGAACGCCCCTACCAGGACCCCACGGCCTCGTGGTGGGGCACGACGGGCCGCCGGCTCACCGACCTCGACGCCAGCAACGGCGAGTACAACCCCAGGCTCGGCGCTGACCTCTACAACCGCTACCTCGACGAAAAGGTCTACGCCGAGCAGATGGGCTTTGACGCACTCGTGCTGAACGAGCACCATTCGACGCCGTTCTGCATGGGCAGCGTCTGCAACGTCGAAGCGGCCATCCTCGCCCGTATCACCCAGAAGGCGAAGATCGTCCTCATCGGCAACATCCTGCCGATCTGGGACGACCCGCTTTGGCTCGCGGAGGAACTGGCGACGATCGACATGATTTCGCGCGGGCGTCTGGTGACGGGCTGGGTGCGCGGCACCGGTCGCGAGAGCATCGCCCACGATTCGGCCTCGCCGTACAACTGGGAGCGCTTTCAGGAGGCGCATGACCTCATCCTCAAGGCCTGGACGGAGCCGGGGCCGTTTCGTTGGGAGGGCGAGCACTTCCAGTATCGCTACGTGAACCCGTGGTCGCGGCCGTACCAGCAACCGCACCCGCAGATCATGATCCCGGGCGCCGTCAGCCGTCGGACGGTCGAGTGGGCCGCCCAGCGCCGCTATCCCTACGTCATGCTCGCGACGCGGCTCGAACCGACCAAGCTCTCGTTCGACTACTACGACGAATGCGCACGGGAGGCCGGCTACGAAGCCGGGCCGCAGCATCGCGGCTATCTCTTCAAGGTCCACGTCGACGAGACCGAGGAGCTGGCCTATGAGGTCGGCCGCAAGTTCCTCACCGGCCCTGGCAACATCTTCCTGGAAGGGAGCACCGGCGACGCCAAGCCCCACCTCCAGGACCTGCCGGGGATGACCGACCGCAAGCGGCTGCTCCCGACCGGCGGCGTGCGCAACGTCGCCGAGGCCCGCGGTCAATGGAAGCCCGACCCGAACTTCAAGCCGCTGGCGCTCGATTCGGCGGACCGCCACAAGGATGTGGAGACGAACTACCGCGAACTGCTTGAGGCGGACGCGATCATCACCGGCACGCCCAAGACCGTCCTCCAGCGCATCCGGCACATCCTGGAGTACATCCGGCCGGGCAGCATCTTCTTCTGGGACGGCGACGGTTCGATGTCGCACGAGGACGCGATGCGCAGCCTGCGCCTGATGGGCGAGGAGGTCCTCCCGGCGGTGCGCGAAATGAGCGCCGAACTCGGCCTGCCGGGGCCGTACGAGGTCGACCCGGCGACGAACGAGCCGGTGGCCGCCGGCGGTTAGCAGCGCTTATTCGCGGTGGTGACGCACGCGTAGTCTGATTAAAGTACAGTTCCGAGACAATCTTCCTGGAGACGTTCTCATGGCGCTACTCGCCGAAGAACTGGTAGAGGAATGGCTCAACCGCCAGGGATACTTCACGATCCGCGGGGCTAAGGTCGGCGTCCATGAGATCGACCTCCTCGCGATCCGCTCCCAAGGCGAAGGCCTAGAGCGCCGCCATATTGAGGTCCAGGCTTCGCTCCGCCCGATTGGCTACATCAGCCCGCTCACCAGTGCCGACGCCGCGAGCACAGGACAAGGCCGGAACAACGCTCGGAAGCGGACCGAAGCCGAGTTGCGAGGCGGGGTTGTTGTGTGGGTCGAGCGGAAGTATGCCAACCCGAAAAAAGAAAGTTTGCGGCAAGCCCTTGCACCCGGGGAATGGTCCCGCGAACTCGTCCTCCATCGCGTACGCGATGAGTCTGAGGTGAGGATGATCGAGGAACTCGACGTGCGTGTGACTCGATTGGACGCCATCGTCGCCGACCTCGCCCGAGGGGGCACGATGCTTCAGGGCGGCGCGGGAACGAACTTCGCAGAACTGATCGCGATCGGACCCTCGCAAACCGCGCGTCGACCGGCCAAGTGACGCGCGACATCGGCGGACGAGCGCGAACGACCCGACACACCCAACAACGAAGGCCCTCCTTGGGGAGGGCCTTCGCGAGAATTCTTGTGGTACGCCCGGCAGGAATCGAACCTGCGACCTTTTGGTCCGCAACCAAACGCGCTATCCCCTGCGCTACGGGCGCCCGTGACGAGCTTGGTGCCGAAGGCGAGATTTGAACTCGCATGCCCTTGCGGACACTACGCCCTGAACGTAGCGCGTCTGCCATTCCGCCACTTCGGCTCGAAGATCCAGTATTGCAGCCACGCCGCGCCGCGGCAAGCGCACCCCTAGCCCCGGCACGCCCGCACGACGAGGTTCGCGACTCGACGGCGGCAATGTGGCCGAGCCCGAACGCCAACCACGGTCGGAACGCCTCGGCAGCGACAACCTGGTGCCGACCGGTTGCTCCCGTCGGCACCAGGACATAGGATGGGCCAACTGGTGAGGCATGGCAACACAGGATGCATCCAAACTTCCCCTCTCCGAGCCTGGCCGAGACGCATCGGCGGCGCTGGCATCGGACGCTCGCTGGTATGAGTCCGAGGTTCCCGACTCCTACGCTGATTCCGTGAATGTCGGTATTGGCCCGTACGGCGTTACGCTGACCTTCGGGGTTCGTGCAGGTTCGTCACTTTCACCGAGGTATCGTGTATACATGGGCCAGCAGCTAGCCCGTGTCCTTGAACTCCTCATGCATCGAGCGCTCACGTCCTTCGAGATCGACAATGAGGTTCAGATCGAGGTAGCTCCTCGAATCCTCGCCGAACTTAAGCTTACCGAGTCGGAGCTCAAGGCAATCGATTCCAAGCGCATCGAGAGGTTCGGCTCCCGTGACTGACGTCATGTTGAAAATGAGCGGCACCGAGGATGCAGACAAACTTCAGGCCGGCCCTGGCGGCTGGTCAACGTCGAGTGGGCTGATGTCGCATGGAGTCTCCTCGCCAACCTCCGTCATCGTGCTAGGCACGTCGGGTTCCTGGGGGCGCGTTACAACTCGACTCGAGTTCGACGCCGAAGGAGTTCTGGCGGTGGCGGTCGAGACTGGGACATATGGTTGGGGACGTAACCCGACGGAAGCCACCGTCGCACTCGACGAAGCGCTTATTCGATATCGCCGGTTTCTGGAACGTCGCGGTTCGGCGAGGCTTTCGAACGAACTAAGGGCACATCTGAAGTTCCTGTCAGGCGTCGAACCGATTAAGCAACCCGACTATTCTGCGGCCAACATTCTTCTCAATAATGCAACAGAACTCCGGA
>CAMAUF010000130.1 GCA_945861295.1 bacterium
CCACGACGCTCTGGGCGACGGATGTTGAGCCGCACTGGTGGCCATACCCCGCGCTAGCCGTGTCCGCGCTGCTGATGGCGACGCACAGCCGCTGGGCCGCGTATCCGGCGTTCGCCAAGCTGGGCTGGGCATATGCGGCGCTCCTCGGCGTCACCGCGACGTTGGTAGTTGTGCCGGCCGGATACGCCCATCCCGGCCACGGCTTGGTCGCCCAGGCGGCAGCGGCGCTCTTGCTGGTCGCAACGGCGCACTTCGCCAAGGGCCAGGTGGTGCGCATCATCCGGGAAGACCTCTCGCCTTCCCTCGAATGGCGCGTGCTGGTCCAGGCCGCTTTCGCGTTCGCGCTCGGCGCTTGCGCCTCGCTCAACGGCGTCATCGGGCTTGAAGGCGCCGAGCGGGCGTGGGTGGTGGCAGCGGCCGGCTTCGTCGCCTGGCTCCTTGTTGCCGCGCGGCTGGGTGGGCGCAACGGGCTCTGGACCTTCGTGCCAGCGGCGCTCGCGGGCGTGGTGATCTCGATCGTCGTCGCCGCGCCCTCCGATTCCGTCGCCACAGGCGTCCTCATCCTTGCCACCGTCGGCCCCGTTGTCGCCTTCGCCCGCGTCCGGCTCTGGACGTTCTTGGGCATCGCGAACTCATCGTTGCTCCTGGCAATGTGGACGGCCTGGCGATGGCTGGGCTTGGACACCGCGCTGTTGCCCGTCGTGTTTGCGGGCCTCGCGATCGCGGAATCGGCGGCGCTCGTCCGGATCCGGCGATACACGCGCCGTCCCGGTGAGGCGGATTACGTCGTCACCTACCTGTCGTGGGGTCCGTGGATCGTGGCGACGGCGGTGGCCGCGCTGCTCCTTGCCCGCGAACAGGACAGGATACCGCCCGGGGCGCGTCTCGCCGCGACGGACGAGTGGGCGCTGGCCGCGACGGTCCTCGGCCTCGTCTCGGCGGCGGTCTTGGCCGAGGGGCTGCGGCTGGGGTCACGCTGGACGTGGGTCGCGGCTGCCATCGGGCTCCTCTGCGCGGTGGAGATGGCCATCGCGACCGCAGACCCGCACAACGTCCAGGCCTATGCGGCGCCGCTGGGGCTCACGCTCATCCTCCTAGCGCTGACCTTCCGGGCTTCGCCGCCCGTCTTCGGCCGCCACATGGCGGTCCACGAAGCGGTCATGTTCATAGGCGCGCTTCACCTACTGCTGCCGCCCGCCGAGCAGAGTTTCGCGGCTGGCGGCGGCATCTTTGGGATCGAGTTGATCGGGCTGGGATTGGGCCTCCTCGCCGTCGGGCTGCTGTTGCATGCGCGGTGGCTCGTGCCGGTGGCCGTGGCCGCGCTCACGGGCACGGCGGGCAGGATGGTCACGGGCGGCCTGTTCACGACGCCGTACTGGCTCTTGCTCGGGCTCGCGGGGATGGCCCTGCTCGGGATCGGCGTGCTCATCCTGGAGCGGCGCGAACAGTGGGACCGCTTCCGGTTGCGCGTGGTCGAGTGGTGGCGCGAAGCCCAAAAGCCGCCGCCCGCGGAGTAGCGGCATCTGGCGTCCGTCCAGGAACGCGGGAGCAGCGGAACAGACGCGCTTCAAAGGCATCGCGCGTCGGGTATGTTCGGGCGGGTTGCAATCCTCCCTGGTTCACAAGTCCGGCCGAGCCCGAAGCGGATGCCTGTCGCGCGATCTGCGCTAAACTCCCGAAAGCGAGATCGGAGCGAACGCTCTGCGAGATTGGCCGGTCCGCCCGGATTTCCTGGAGGTGTGCATTTGCGAAAACAATCTCCCGTCCCCACGGAGTTCGACCAACCGTTCTACGACGCGTGCAACGAAGAGCGGCTGGTGATCCAGCATTGCCCGGCGTGCAATAGGTTCCAGTTCCCGCCACGAACGATGTGCCCCCGCTGCGGCGCGTCGAATCTGACATGGCAGCAGGTGAGCGGGCGTGGCCGCATACAAAGCCGGGTCGTCGTCTATGATAGCCCCGTCTCGGCGCTCATCCCCGACCAACCCTTTAATGTGGCGACGATAGCCCTTGAAGAGGAGCCCGATGTGATCATGCTCTCCCACCTCCCAGGGGTCCCCGTGGACGCAGTCCCGATCGGGGCGACCGTCGAGGTGATTTTTGAGACCACGCCCGCAACGGGACAGAAGGTCCCCGAGTGGAGAGTCGTGGGCTAGGCCAACACGTCGCCCACGTTCCGAAAGCCACCTACCAAAAGGAGACGCGAACTATGCCGATTCCAATCGCTCCACACTCCTGGCATCGCAACCGGGAGGGCCTCGGGATTTGGGAAGGCCGGGGAAAGGTTGTGGCTACGGGAGTCGGGACATCGCCGACGGCTCGGCGTTGGGACGAGAAGCCCGAGACAAGCCTCGGCGCCTTGACCATCTTGGCTATTCGCAGGGCCATCGAGGACGCCGGAATCTCGCCCGACGAGATCGACGGGATCGTCTTGACCCCAGAATCGACCACCGGGGTTTCGAACGATCCGAATTCGCCCGCGCCAGAAGGCTGGAGCGACGTCTTCAAGATGGTGGACTACCCACAGGCCGGAATCACTCGCGGCGATATCGATTGGCTGCTCCTGAACATGCCGGAGCTGAAGAACGTCCAGTTCAAGATGAACGGACCGGTCTGCATGTCGGTGGCGTTCACCACAGCCGCCGAAGCCGTGAGCCGGGGCCTCACGGGCACCTGCCTGGTCGTGAGGGGTTGGCACAACCTTGCTGGCCGCTACTACGTGGGACAGGGCGCCGCCGCTCGCGATACCGCCTCGGGGCCTGGGAAGTACGGCGGGATCTGGGGCATGCCGGCGTGTGCGACCACAGCGATGATTTTCGAGGAGTACTGCAACAAGTACGGCAAGAACCACGACATGATGGCGCCTTTCGTAGTAGAGGAGCGCAGAAACGGACTGATGAATCCGGACGGATTCTTCACGCAGCACCGCCCCGAAATGATCACGGTGGATGACTACCTCTCGGGCCGTTGGATAGCCAAGCCAGCAAATATCTACGACAACGACCTGCCGATCCAAGCGGCGTTGGCCGTCATCTTCACGACGCCTGAGCTAGCGAAACATCACAAGCAGAAGCCGGTCTATATCCTCAACCACGCCCAAACCCGACCGGAGTTGCAAGGCGCCATTCCCACTCTTGCTGAATGGGAGCGGTCCAGCGACAAGATGGGCCGGATGCTTTACGAAGGCGCCGGTATCGGCCCGGAAGATCTGTCCTTCGAAAACATGTACGATGGGTTCACCCTCTTTCACCAATTTCACGTAGAGGGACTTCGCTTTGCCTCCCGAGGAGAGAAGCGGGGATACGCACTGGACCTCTACCAGACAGATATCAGCATCGAAGGCCCGAATCCCGTCTCACCAAGCGGCGGAAACAACGGCAACGGACGCACCCGTTGGTGGCACCACCGGGACAGCATCCTCCAAATCCAAGGGCGCTCCCCTTCACAAATCACGAGGCCGGCGGAATACGGCGTTTCCGGCGCGCACATGCCGAACTTCTGCGACGCGCTAATCTGGGGCGCATCTGTCGAATAGTGCTCGAAGCCAGAGCGACTCTACGGGACCGAGCGTCCTGGTCGTCAGTTCAGCAGGCAGGCGATCCTACAAAGAGGAGAGAGAGTTGGCATTCCTCATAAGCTTCGATATCGACGGCACGCTCGAGTTCGGTGACCCGCCCGGCGGGATCACCGTCGAGATGGTGCGACGAGCTCAAGACCTGGGCTTTCTCATCGGTAGCTGTTCTGACCGCTTCCCGTCCGCCCAGAAAGCACTTTGGGAAGCGCGCGACATCAAAGTCGATTTCGTTGCGGCAAAGCACATGTTGCCCGATATACGGGCACGCTTTGTGGCGCTCAAGTACCTCCACATCGGCGACAGAGACCTTGACCAACAGCTGGCGGAGAAGGCGGGCTTCGAGTTCCTGTGGGACCACGAGGGTGTTGCGGAACCATGGCTGGCGTGGCTTGATGCGCATGCAGCGGAGTAACTGGAACCGTACGCGGTTCGTGTCATGAAGATTGGACTGATCTCGGATACGCACATCCCATCAGCGGGCCCGGAGCCACCTCCTCAGGTAGCGCAGGCGTTTCAGGGTGTCGACCTCATCCTCCATGCCGGACACGCTTACGTGCCTTCCTGCCTGGAGTGGCTGGAGCGGATCGCGCCGGTAACGTCCACGGAATCATGGCTGGAGGGTACCGGCGAGACCCCGACGAGGAACGGCCGCGTGCAGGTACTGGAGTTGGAGGGCCACACAATCGGCATGGCCCACGAGCTCATTCTCAGAAGCTTGGGGGACGATGTCCTTCCCGGGTCGCTCGGTAGATCGTTCCCTTCTGGGGAGTCATTGGCCGAGGCGTTGGCGGGCATCTTCGGTCGGCCGGTGGATGTCGTTGTCTTCGGCTACACGCACGAAGCCATGGTCGAAACCCATGAGGGAATTCTCCTCGTGAATCCGGGGAGCCCGAGCCTGGTTGGGCAACAGGTGAGGCTTGGTACAGTCGCGATTCTCGATCTGACGGCGGGGAGCCGGAGGGCGCAGATAATCGACCTGGCCGTACTCTGACCCGGCTCAGCATCTGCCGTCAGTTCCCATATTGGCCGGCCCAAGCCGAAGAGTAACGACGCGAAGGATCACGCGCCGAGGATGGTCGCCCGTGGGCGCCGTCCAATAAGTCAGCGGCGGATTTCGCCGCCCAGCCTGCGCAGATACTGTGTCCCAATTGCGAGTGGTAGCAGGCGAGCTGCCGTGGCCCGTCAGGCCGCCGATGGACCCCGCATCGACACCGCGACCACGATCGCGCCCGCGACCAGCACCGCCGCCGAGATTTGGAACGCGACCGCGTACGATTCGGCATCGCTCGCGAAGAAGCCGATGAGCGCGGGACCGGCGGCGCGGCTGACGGCGACGAACAGCGCCTGCGTCCCGAGCAGCCGGCCGAAGTAGGCGCCGCTGAACCGCTCCGACGTCACCAACGCCCGCAGCGGATAGACCGCGCCGAAGACGGCCCCGTAGACGACGATGTACGCCCAGACCTGCCACCAACTTTCGGCTACGGAAACGAGGAGCGCCGCCCCTCCAAGCGCAGCGAGGCAGACTGCGAGCAGCGTGACCGCGTTCGCCGCGCCCGAAAGCGCGGGCATCAGGAGGCGCGCCGGCAGGCTGAGGATCCCCGCGAGTCCCACGACGTTGGCGACATCGCCCTGAGCGAAGCCACGCGCCTCCAACTGCGCAATGAGGTGGAATGAGTAGCCGCTGAACGCCGTATTGGCGGCGAAGAACGCGAACGTGAACGTCCAGAAGCGCGCGTTACCCGCGCGCAAGCCGCGAACCGTTTGCACGACGATGTCCCGCGCTGATGTTCGCCGCGCCGAAGGAGGGAGGGGTGGCTCGCGGATGGCCCAGAGCGGCAGGCCAACGCCAACGGTGAGCAAGATCAGGGCGAGGACCGCCACAGCCCCGCGCCAACCGAGGCCATCGACCAGCGCGCTCGTCAGCGGCGTGAAGATGGTGATCGAAATGCCGCTGACCATAGTCAGCACGCCGTACGCTTTCGGGCGCTCGTGCGGCGCGAACCAGCGGTTCATGAGCACATAGACGGGCTCGTAGAAGGTCGCCGCCATCGCCGGCCCGAGCAGCAGCACCATTACGGCGACGAGCTGCCAGCGCTCATCGCACAGGCTCAACGCGCCAAGCCCGGCCGCCCCAAGGATACTTCCGCAGATCATCAGCCGGCGGGAGCCGAACAGGTCGGCGATCGTACCGACGACCAAGGCAGCGACCCCGGACACGAGCAGGGCGAGGCCGAAGGCAAGCGAGACCGCGCTGACCCCGAAGGTCCCGCCAGCCGCCTCCGTGGTGACCAGCACGCTGAAGGCGTAGGAGAGCGTGCCGTAGCTTGTGTTGATGAACATCGAGGCGGCGACGACCTGCCACCACCGGCGAGTCATCCGGCTCAGACGCCTTCGACGGCGAAGAAGAGCGCCGTTGCGGCCGCGGCAAGCTGGCGGTCATGCGTCCCGAACACAAGGCCGGGCGCCGAGACATCGCGGGCGATTTGGGCGGTGGCGAGGTGGATGGCGTCGAGGGTCCGTACATGTGTGGGAAGCCGCGAGCCAGCAAGGCTGAGCACTGCACCCGAAATGGGGAGCCAGACGACGCTCGCCGCAGCCCGCTCGAACAACAGGATCGCGGCGTTCAACTCAGCCTCCGACCAAACACCCGTGAGGTGCAATCGATAAAACGTCCGCATCACTTCGGTCCAGGCCAGCCGAGAGGCGTAGGCCAGCCGCCATCGGCCCCAACCGGCGAGAACGGGGCCATCCCGCGTGACTACTCGGACGAAGCAACTG
>CAMAUF010000131.1 GCA_945861295.1 bacterium
GGAGTACGACCGGCTCACTTTTGGGGTTATCAGCCTACTTGGCAGCGGCGAACAATCTGCACGGATCGAGCAGTTCATCCGTCGCGAGTTGAGCGCCGAAGCGATCGAACGCGGCCGCATGAGCTTTGGCACGCCGGCGCAGTTCCAGGGCGACGAACGAGACGTGATTTTCCTCACGATCGTGGATGGTCCCTCCGACGACGGCCGCCCCCTTGCGCTTCGCAGCGCGGAGAGCGACAGCGGCGGTCTCAAGAAGCGGTACAACGTCGCCGTCAGCCGGGCCAAGGATCAGGTCTGGGTCGTGACGTCGCTTCGGTCCGACGACCTCAAGCCAGACGACTTGCGAAAACGGCTGCTCGACTTCGCTGCTGACCCGTCCGGTCAGCGGCAGCGGAATGCCCAGCTAAACCGGAAAACTCAATCTCACTTCGAGAAGGAGGTGGCCAACCGCCTGACGGCCAGCGGCTACGACGTGACGGCGCAGCACCCAGCCGGAGCATATTTTATCGACCTACTCGTCCGCGATGGTTCCACACACCTGGCGATCGAATGCGACGGAAAACAGCACTTCCTGAACCAAGATGCGATCCGCGAAGACCTCGACCGGCAGGCACTCCTGGAACGGCTGGGCTACACCTTTCATCGGATCCGCAGCAGCCACTTCTACCGCCATAAGGACGCGACGATGGAGCGTGTGTTCGAACGCCTCTCGGAGATGGGGATCAAGCCAACGTTCCCGAGTTCTGGGAGCGGCGAACCCGCCGTGCCAGCGTCCGAAGTGGTCGACCGGATTCGGCACCGGGCGGCCGAGATTCGTGAAATTTGGCGACAAGGTGGTTCGATCCGGGCCACCGCGAACCGAACCGCAGCTCCAGGCAAGAAGCCTCAGAGTCAGCCGTATGCGACTTCGACCGCTCCCATTATCACTTCGCCCACCGACGCGGCCCCGCCGGCGAGCGTGCTTCAGCCGAACGTCGTCTCGCCCGTTGCCTTGCCGCCGACGCCGGTCGGTCCGGTCCCGGCACCACCTTCGGGCGTCAAGGCCGGAAGCTTCGTTCAGTACCAAGAGGCCAGCCTCGGTGGCCTTCGGAAGGTCATGGATCTGGGCGAGGAGATCGATGTGGTCCTGCATCCGATGATTCTTGAGGTCGCCCGCGTGGAAGGCCCCGTCCACTTCGAGCTCGTCATGAAACGATTGCGGCACCATTACGGCATGCAGCGGGCAGGGGCGAGGACGCAGAAGCACGTCCTGCGTTCGATCGATCGCTTAAGCGGGACCGGACGAGTCGTCCTTGATCGCATCGACGCCGGGACCGACCTTTTCGTTCGTTCGCCGGGCGCTGCGGCAATCCCCCGGGCGCCGGGCCTGTCGGGGCTCCGCAACTCCTCGCATATCGCTCCGTCGGAGTTCCAAGCCGGTGTAATGGCCCTGTCGAGCACGCGTGGGTCGGCGCGAACCGGCCTGGTGGAGGGCGTTTCTCGCGAGTTCGGCTTCGCACGAACCAGCGCACAGCTTAGCCAGGCGCTGGACGCCGCCATCGAGGCCCTTATCGGCCAAGGCCAGCTCCTTGAGCAGCGAGGGCTGGTGCGTTCGATTCGATGAGGATAGGACCGCGTTGACGCGGGCGACTGACGTCGCGCCCCTCCATACGGGGCGACCTATTCCAGGATGCGGGCGCGCGCGTCCTCGATGGTTTGGGCGGAGACGCCTATTTCGAGGAAATAGCCTTCCGCGTCGCCGTAACGGTCCAGCAGGTGGTCGAGCGTGGCGGCCATGTCCGCGCGCGGCGAGGCCATCAGGACTGGCGCGCGGCCCGGATCAATCCCGCGCGATTTCATCCCTTCGACCCACTGCGGCAGCATCGGCTCGAGCAGCCGGCCCGAGTGGGAGTAATCCTCGACGATGGTGTCCGCTTCGACGCCAACGAGGTCGAGCAAGAGCGCGGTGGCGACGCCGGTCCGGTCCTTACCGACGGCGCAGTGGTAGAGCAGGCCGCCTTCGGTCCAGGCGACGGTCTCGATCAGCGACTTGTAGGCGTCACGGCCGGTCTCGAGGAAGGTGCGATAGATCTCGGCGAAACCGGGGAACTCCTTCGCCAGCCCTGGCGGGGAGGCGTCGTGTTCGAAGACGGGCGCGACGACGTGCAGGATCGCGAAGGGCGAGAGGTCCGGCGTTTTGAAGTCCACGCGTTCGGGGGCGGAGCGCAGATCCACGACCGTCCGGATCCCGAAGGTCGTGAGCTGGCCGATGGCGCCCTCCTCGACGCGGTGGAGGCTGCCGGAGCGGAAGAGGTGCTCCGCCGTCCGGCTGCCGAACTTGGTGGCGTAGCCGCCGATGTGGCGAAAGTTCGGGCAACCTTCGAGGTCGAGGATGCGGGGAGGGGCTTCGAGCACTGGCATGATCCTAGAGTGCCATGGAGGTAGTGAACGCGACATTAACGGGGGCCTCCCGCCGCCCCACGTCCGTAGTCCTTCGTCCCTCGTCCCAAGTCCCCAAATCCCCAAGTTGCGAGTTTCGAGTTAGCTCTGGGTTACACTTCGGGCATGCCCTACACGCCAGTCCTCGGGACGCTTGGCTATGTGCTCTCGCCCGGCGGTGATTCCGTGCTGATGGTCGTGCGCGACGCACGGCCGGAAGACACGGCCTTCGGCAAGTACAACGGCCTCGGCGGCAAGGTCGAGCCCGGCGAGGACGTCGCGGCGGGGATGATCCGCGAAATCCGCGAAGAGGCGGGGATCGAGGTCACCGCGATGACCTTGCGCGGCACCATTTCGTGGCCAGGGTTCGGGCGTGAGGGCGAAAGCTGGTTCGGGTTCGTCTTTCTGATCACCGAGTGGCACGGCACACCGCACACCACTAACGCAGAAGGCCGTCTCGAATGGGTCACGCTGGCGCGGGTCTTGGGGCACGACATCCCAATGTGGGAGGGCGACCGGCTCTGGCTGGACATGGTGTTCGATGGCGACCCGCGTCCGTTCCATGGCGTCGAGCCATACGACGGCCTGACGGTGTTGACGGACGAGTGGCGCTTCACCCGGCTGGGGTAACGGGTCGACAAGTCCTCCCTGCGGGCGAGGGTGGCGGTCTCTAACCTGGCCCGCCTGTAGGCTAAGGAGAGGGCGGCAGCCCTCGGAGGCGCAGATGACCCAGTGGGAGTACGCATCGATCCTGAACGACGGCCCGGCCGCGAGAGACACGCTCAACGAACAGGGCGCGCAGGGTTGGGAGCTGGTCAGCGTGGTGCAAGGCCAGGGCACGGGCAAGCTGCTCTACGTCTTCAAGCGCCCATTGGCGAGCTAACGTACAGTTCTTGGGACACGGAGGTATCGAAAGTGGCCGTTGAAGTAGGGCAACCAGCGCCGGCGTTTTCGCTGATGAACAAGGACCGGCAAGCGATCACGAACGTTTCGTTCCCGGGCAAGCACCTCGTACTCGCCTTTTACCCGCTCGCGTTCACCGGTGGCTGAACGACCGAGATAACCGCCTTCCGGACGCATACAGACGCGTTCGTGAGGGCCAACGCCCAGGTCTTGGGCGTCAGCGTTGATTCGTTCGCGGCAGCCGGGGAGTTCGAGGCGAAACTCGGGCTCGAGTTCCCGTTGCTCAGCGACTTTCCCAAGAACCAGGCCGGGCGGGACTTCGGCGTGTTCAACGAACCGTTCGGCATCCACAACCGGACGACGGTCGTGATCGACAAGGACGGCGTCGTCCGCGGGGTCCACGCCGAGCCGCGCGACTTCGAGTCGCACGCGCCGTTCGCGATCGAGGTGCTCAAGGGCCTGGGAGAGAACCCGGACTGATGGCGGAGACGAGGCCCCGCGCCCAACTACCCGCTCTCTTGGGGTTAGTTGTCGCGCGGGACCGTGCGTGCCGGGCGCCAGTCGAACTCGAGCCAGCCGGCGTAGTAGAGAATGATGTGTGTCAGGTCGGCGAACGATTCTGCTTCGACGATGATCACCGAGGGTCCGCCGCTCACGTTCCACGAACCGATGAGCTTGCAGGTGGCTGGCAGGTTGGCCGGAAAGGCGTTCACCCGCTTGCCGAACTCCGGGGGGAGGGCGCCCGTGGCGCGCAGCGAGGCGTTCGCCGGGGAATCAGTGGTCGGGCGATAGAAGCCGACGTAGGTGGTAGCCATCCCGAGTCTCCTTCATTTGCCGCACCAATGATGGGTGTAAGTGCGACGCGCGAACAGTAGGGTTTCGAAACACGGTTGTCGAGGGCCGTGTGTGACCTACTTCACACAAGCGCGACGGTGGCTGGACTGGCCGGCTCGGGCGGCGCCAAGCGAGGGCTGTCCGTATACTCCTGACACCTCCTGGCTCGCAAGGAACCGCCATGTTTTTCAAGGATTCGCCCGAACACGCCGCCTTTCGCGCGGAACTGCGAACTTTCCTCGACGCGGAGCTGCCCGCCGGCGATTGGGACATGCGCAACGACCGCGATGCTATGCCGCCGGGCGGCGAGGCGTTCACGGCCCAGTTCCGCAAGCAGCTCGCGGCCAAGGGCTGGCTGACGATGGGGTGGCCGGCGTCGTACGGCGGGAGCGGCGCGAGCTACATGACCCAAACCGTGTACATGGAAGAGATGAGCTCTCGGGGCGCGCCGGGAGCGTATGACCAGGGCGTTTGGCTGGCCGGCCCGGCGCTGATGATGTACGGCACGCCGGAGCAGCGCGACCGCTGGCTGCCGCCGATGCGAACGGCCGATTCGCGCTGGTGCCAGCTTTTCAGCGAGCCCGGGGCCGGGTCCGACCTGGCCGCGTTGCAAACGCGGGCCGTCCGTGACGGCGACAATTACATCGTCAACGGGCAGAAGATCTGGACCAGCGGCGCCCAGCACGCCGATTGGGGCATCTTGCTTGCCCGGACCGACGCCGACGCGCCGAAGCACAAGGGCATCAGCTACTTCCTCGTCGATATGAAGACGCCTGGCGTCCACGTCCGCCCACTCGAAAACATGATGGGCACGGACCACTTTTCAGAAGTGTTCTTCGAGGACGCGCGCATCCCGCTCGATTGCCGGGTCGGCGACGAGAACCGCGGCTGGTACATCTCGACGACGACGCTCGACCAGGAACGCAGCTCGATCAACCGGATCGTGATGACGCGGAGCACGCTTGGAGGGCTGATCGAGTGGGTCCGGGCGAACCCGGCGGCGTATCGCGGCCGGCAGGAGATCACGCACGAGCTGGCGGAACGGCATCTGGAGTTCGAGATCGGCCGGTGGCTCTGCTACCGGGTTGCGGAGATGCAGAGTCAGGGGCGCGTGCCGAACTACGAGGCCTCGATTTCGAAGGTGTTCGGGACAGAGCTGCAGCGCCAAATGGGCGTCACCGGGATGCGGGTCTTGGGGATGGCCGGGATGGTGGAACCGGGGTCGCCGTATGCGCCGCTGCAGGGCCGGGTCGAGCGCTGGGCGTTGGCGGCGCCGAGCTACACAATCGCCGGCGGGACGAGCGAGGTGAACCGCAACATCATCGCGACGCGCGGCCTCGGCCTCCCGCGGGATTAGGGGGGATCGCCTCCCAATCGGGTCGAGTCACGCCTTGACGCGCAGGGCACGACTGCCATGGTGGGCGTCACTCTGAATTAGGGAGCGTGAGCGCGATGCGTCGGGCGTTTAAGTTTGGCCTAGGCGGATGCCTAGGCATCATTGGTGCATTTGTACTTCTGATTGTCGTCATTGTTGTCATCGTCGCTTTGGCGGGCGGCGGCGATGAGGCGAAGGTTGTAGATTCCCCGAATTCGGGTGGCACTGCTGCAACATCGTCGGGATCCACGGGCATCCTCGACCTCGCGGTCGGTCAATCCGCCGATGTCGGTGACGCGCGCGTCACCGTCAATAGCTGTGCCTTCAGCAAGGAAGGGGTGATCGCCGCCAAGGCTGGCTTCCGCTACCTAATCGTCGACGTATCCGTCGTTAACCGGGGCAAGGATGTGTACAATATATCGTCCCTGCTTCAAACGGAAGCGCGGGACGCGGATGGACGCACGTACAACGCTACAATCGGGCCGCGAACCCAAGGTAACTTGGATGGCGCGATTCAGCCCGGCGAAACACTTCGAGGACAGGTGGCGCACGAGGTTCCGGATACGCTAGCCGTCAAATGGCAGTTCAAACAGGCCTTCGGGAGCCAAGTTGCCCGCTGGAACACGGATTGCCAATGACACCTCCGTTGCAAGGCTGAAGGGCTTCGCGTAGTTCGTGCGACCGGCGAGTGAGCCGGGGAGTGACCTCGCAGCGATGTCGGTGGAGTTCGGTGACCGTTCGGAGGGTGACCGGCCCTCACCCCGACCCTCTTCTATGAGAAGGCCGTAGTACGTCAAGGCACCTGAG
>CAMAUF010000132.1 GCA_945861295.1 bacterium
CGTAATGCGCGGCTTCGGCGATGCGCACGGCCGCCGCTGTCAGCCGCTGGCGCAGCCCGCCGGGCAGCCCGGGGCTGGGCGCGACCTCGACGATTTTTTGGAAGCGGCGCTGGAGGCTGCACTCGCGCTCCCAGAGGTGGCTGACGGCGCCGGAACCATCGCCGATGACCTGCACTTCGATGTGGCGGGCGCGGGCGAGGTAGCGCTCGGCGTAGAGGTCGCCGTTACCGAAGGCGGAGAGCGCTTCGGATGAGCAGCGGGCGAAGGCTTCGTCGATATCCTCGGCACGTTCGACGGCGCGCGAGCCCCGTCCGCCGCCGCCGGCGACGGCCTTGAGCATGATCGCCGCCCCCTGGCCAAGGCTTGCGAAGAACTGGCGGGCGGCCTCGACGGTGATCGGGCCGGCTGTCCCAGGCAGCACAGGCACGCCCGACTGCTCGGCGAGGTGGCGCGCCTGGACCTTGTCGCCAAAGAGCGCGAGCACTTCGGGGCGCGGCCCGACGAAGGTGATCCCCTCTTCCTTGCAGCGGCGCCCAAAGGCAGCGTTTTCGGAGAGGAAGCCGTACCCCGGATGGATGGCATCGCAGCCGGCCGCCTTGGCTGTGGCGATGACGCCCTCAATGTTGAGGTAGGCGGCGACGCCCACCCCGTCCAGCGCACGGGCTTCGTCGGCCTTGCGTGTGTGCAGCGATTCGGCGTCGTCGCTGGAATAGACGGCGACGGTGCGAATCCCGAGTTCCGCGGCGCCGCGGATGATACGGATGGCGATTTCGCCGCGATTGGCGATGAGAAGCGAAGTGACGGGCATGGAGAGATGAATCCTCGAACAAGAAGTTCGGGCTGCGGGGGGCAGCCGGGTTGTGAGCGGAATCCTACAGGTGCGCGGGCGGAGGTTCGAACTGGTGGGGCGCGCAGTGGCTGTTGGCCGCCAATGCGTACAATCCGGGCAAGCGGCCGAGCCGCGCCCGAGGAGCACCCGCCCGTGGACTATCACGATTCGCCCGAGGAGGCCGCATTCCGGCGCGAAGTCCGGGACTTCGTCTCCCGTGAAGCGCCCGAGGAGTACCGCGTCCACCATCGGCCGCCGGTCGATGCCGGCGGCAGCGGGGATGACACCCTGCAAGAGTGGCGCCGGCGCGTCGCCAGCAAGGGCTGGCTCGCCGCCCACTGGCCCAAAGCCTACGGCGGGGCGAGCCTCCCGGTGATCCAGCAGTTCATCCTCAAGGAGGAGTTCGCGCTCCAGCGCGTCATCCACCCCGGTAACCGGGGCGTCGAAATGGTCGGCCCCACGATCATCATGCACGGCAGCGACACTCAGAAGGCGGCCATGCTGCCGCCGATCCTCCGGGGCGAGCACGTCTACTGTCAGGGCTTTTCGGAGCCGGGCGCGGGCAGCGACCTCGCCTCGCTCCAACTGCGCGCTACTCGTGACGGCGACGACTACGTCCTCAACGGCCAGAAGATCTGGACCAGCAACGCCACAACCTGCAATCAGATGTTCCTCCTCGCCCGTTCGGACCCCGAGGCGCCCAAGCATCGCGGCATCTCGTACTTCGTGACGCCAGTCGATGTCCCCGGCCTCAGCATTCGGCCCATCCCGGACATGGCCGGAGGGGCGGATCTCTGCGAGACCTTCTTCGACAACGTCCGCATCCCGGCGGCAAACCGCATTGGTGACGAGAACCGTGGCTGGTATGTGGCGATGACGACGCTCGACTTCGAGCGCTCCGGGATTGCGGGGGCTGTCGGCATCTTCCTCGGCGTCCGTGACCTGATAGCGCGCCTCCCGAAGGAGCGGATGACGTTGGCCCGCAGCCATCGCCTCGCGGACTTCTTGATCGCCGCCAGCGTCGCCCGGCTGATGGCCTACCACGTGGCCGACCTCCAGAACCGCGGGCGCGTCCCCAACCACGAGGCCTCGATGGTGAAGTTGTTCAGCAGCGAGCTCATGCGCCGCATCGATACCGAGGCGGTGAGCATGTTTGGGCTGCAAGGCGCTCTCTGGAAAGGGAACGGCGGACGCGAAGTGCGTGACGGCCGCTACGCGCGTGCGCTGAGCGGCAGCCTGCCGGCCGTCATCGCGGGTGGGACGAGCGAAGTCCAGCGCGGCATCATCGCCACGCGCGGGCTCGGCCTGCCGCGGGGCTAGGAGAGGGGGCGGATTCGATGGAGCTGCTGCGCGATGTCCAGGTCCTCGAAACCGGCCACGGCTTGGCGGTGGGTTTCGCGGGCCGGCTCCTCGCCTCGCTTGGGGCGACGGTGACGCGAGCGTCTGGCCTCGGCGGCCCTGACCCGCTCGCGCTCGCGCCCGAAGGGAGCGCCCAGCACGCCATCCATGGGTTCCTTCACGAAGGCAAACGCGTTGCGCCGGTCGCCGACGAGGGAGCGGGGATGGCGAAGGCGGTGGCCGGTTGCGCTGTCTGGATCGACGCTCGCCCCGCGGCAACCATCGCCGGTGACCCGTTTTCGGACGCACATCGCCACGGCACAGGCCCGGCTGGGCTGACGCATGTGGCGATCACGCCGTTCGGCCTCGATGGCCCTTGGCGCGACAAAGCGGGTTCTGGCTTGGTCGCCGCGGCCGCGGGCGGATTCCTGTACCTGTGCGGCGATGCCGACCGCGAGCCACTTCGTAACGGCGGCCACTTGCCGGAGTTCCAAACGGGCCTCTTCGCCGCGTTAGGCGCGATCGCGGGGCTGCTTTCGACCGAGATGGGCCGGCCCGGGCGCCTCGTCGACCTCTCGCTGCTGGAGGCCGTGATCGCGTTCCAGGAGCGCGGCGACCTCGCGGTCACCCACCTCGGCCGTGACCTCGTCCGTTCGCGCCGCCACGAAGGGACACACCCCTTCATGGTGCTGCCCTGCCGCGATGGCTTCTGCACGATAGCGACCGGGACGCCGCGCCAATGGGAGGCGCTGGCCATCCTGATCGGCAAGCCCGAGTGGGCCGCCGACCCAGAGTTCGCGCTCAATCGTCTGGCTCGGGCCGACGAAATCGACGCCGTCCTGCTTCCCTGGCTCGCGGAGCGGACGGCCGCGGAGGTCACGGAGGCGCTGCAGGGCCTCCGGATCGCGGCCGGTCCCGTGCTCACGGCGTCGCAAGTTTTGGACGACGCCCACCTGGTCGAGCGCGGTTTCTTCCGGTCGCTCGGCGTCGCCGGGCGGGATCTTCGCGTGCCCGGCTTCCCGGTGCGGTCGGGGGGCGAGCGCTTGGACGCGCGGCTCCTTGACGCAGTCGCGGCCGAGCCGCGCCGCCCGAACGGGGGAAACTGATGCGGCAGGACGTTTTGCGCGGCATCCGCGTCGTCGAAGTGGGCACCATGTGGGCCGCCCCGTATGCCGCTCGCATTCTCGCTGATCTCGGCGCGGAGGTGATCAAGGTGGAAGGGCCACGCAAGCCTGAGCCGGTCCGATTCGGCTTCTACGCCGCCAACGAGGCCGGCGAGACGCCCTGGGAGCGTGGCGGGCACTTCCAAAAGTTTGGCCGCAACAAGAAGTCCGTCATCATCGACCTCGCTCAGCAGCGTGGCCGCGAACTCCTCCACGCCCTCCTCGCCAAGAGCGATGTGCTGATCGAGAACAACACGCCGCGCGTGCGGGAGCAGCTCGGTCTCGGCCACGAGACGCTCGGCCGCGTCGCGCCGAACATCATCGTCGTCTCGATGCCCGGCTTTGGCGATACGGGGCCGTACCGCGACTACCTGGCGTTCGGCGTCAACGTCGAAGGCTTCGCCGGCCTTACCAGCGTGACCGGCTACCCCGACGGCACGGATCCGATCCGGTCGGCCATCCCCTATGGCGACCCCGTCGCTGCCCTCTACGGGGCGATGACGGCCTTGCTCGGGCTACGTGGCCGGCGGCGCGGGGGCGGCCAACGCCACTTCGAACTCTCGCAGCACGAAGGCCTCGCCAGCCTCCTGCCGGACCTCTTGATCGAAGCCCAAATCACTGGCGCCGATCCGCCCCGGCGTGGCAACGCCGACCCGGTGTTCTCGCCGCTCCAAGGGCTGTTCGCCACAGGCGCCGGTGAGTGGCTGGCGTTGACTTTGCATGAAGCCGAGCAGATCGCCTGGCTCTGCGCCCTTATCGGCCGACCGGCCCTGGGGGAGACGAGAGCGGACTCGCCGGAGCTCCGGACCGCGATCGAGACCTGGGCGGCGGCGCTCGGCCGGGATGAGGCCGTCGCGCGCTTGCAGGCCGCGGGCTTCGCCGCTGCGCCCGTCCTCGCGCCAAGCGAAACGATGCGCCATCCGCAGGTCGTCGCGCGCCAGGTTTACGCCGCGGTCGAACACCCGATGAGCGGGCCGATCCCGTACTCGCAGCTGCCACTTCGATTCGCGGGCGCGGCCAGCGAGCCCGACATCCACGCGCCGCTCTTCGGAGAACACAACCGGTACGTCTTCGGTGAAATCCTTGGTATGTCTGAGGACGAAATCGCTGGGCTCTACGCGGCCGGTATCACGGCCGATGCCCCGAACATGGGCTAAGCCAGCCACGATACGAAAGGACCTCGCATGCCCGACCTTCTCTACGAGAAACGCGACCACTACGCGATCTTCACGATGAACCGCCCCGAGCGCCTCAACGCCCTCGGCGGCACGATGCAAGCCGACCTCACGGCCGCGCTCGCGGACTTCCGCGCCGACCCTGAGATGCGCTGCGGCATCCTCACCGGCAGCGGGCGTGCCTTCAGCGCCGGCGCCGACCTCAAGGAGATGAACGCCAGCAACGAGCGCGGACAGGGCATCACGGCTGCCCGTTCGCTCGATACGGCGCTCCAATTCTCGCGCCACCCGAAACCGTTCCTTGCCGTAATCAACGGCCTTTGCCTGGCTGGCGGCCTCGAACGCGCGCTCGATTGCGACATGCGCATCTGCTCCAGCGAAGCCTACTTCGGGCTGTTTGAGGTCAAGCGCGGGATCATGCCCGGCTACGGTGTCCACCACCTCGCCCGCCTCATCCCCTTCGGCGACGCGATGTACATCCTGCTCACCGCCGACAAAATCCTGCCGGAGCAGGCGCTACGGGTCGGGCTCGTGCAGGAGGTCTGTGCGCCGGCCGAGTTGATGCCCCGAGCCATTCAAATCGCCGAATTGATCGCGGCCAACGCCCCGCTCGCGGTCGAAGGCACGAAGGCGATCGCGCAACAGTGGCGTCAGCTTCAGGTCGACGAGTCGTACCGCTTCGGCACGTGGGTCGGCCGCGCCGTCCTCAACTCGGAGGATGCGAAGGAGGGCCCGCGCGCCTTCGTCGAAAAGCGCCCGCCCGTCTGGAAGGGGCGCTAGGCTCCGTTTAGGGAGGTACTTACATGGAGATTTTCCTTGCAGTCAGCACCTTGGTTGCTGCCGTGGCGGTGGCCGGGGCGACGATTTGGTATGTCAGTCTTACGCATCAGCTCGTCAGCGCGGCTCAATCCGCCACTCGCGAGAGCCTCAGGGCATTGGTTTCCGTAGAACCTGAGAGGCGCGGCGACCTTCTGCTTCTAAGAATACGAAATGCGGGACAGCGGCCAGCGAGCGGGCTGACGCTTCGGATAGTCGGTGCTGACGATTCTCCTGCATCGGCTGAGTATGTCGACGGAGTTTGCATGACCGACATCGTGAGATTTTTTCCGAAATCGCTCGGACCTGGCGAGAAGGTTGTCCGGTATTGGGGGAACTCGGAGACGGCAAAGGCAGTTACTGAGCACGACTTAATTGGTCTGGAGATGCAATTCTTCGACGGATTTGAGCGCCGCATCGAGCGGCAGACCTTTGCAGTGAGCGACTTCGACGGTTTAGTCTTCCCCATCGAGCTCCCTGTCGAATTCGATGACATACGACGAATCGCGAGCGCGCTCGACGAACCCTGCGGCCTCGCCGGCCCGCCCGTCAGACTGGTCTCATTGATCGCGAAGATCGTCAATATCCTCGAGCAGCGTATGCCGCCAAGAAGTGATCCACCACCACAAACCTAACCCAACTCAGCGATCCAACTCGTTCATCAGGAGCACACGCTATGCCAGATTCACTCAAGGGACAGGTCGCTGTCGTCACCGGCGCGAGCCGTGGTATCGGCAAGGAGATCGCGCTCTGGCTCGCGCGCGAGGGCGCGGCCGTCGTCTGCACCTCCCGCACGATGGACGCCAACCCGGCCGCCAAGTTGCCGGGCACGAACGAGGAGACCGTCCGGCTGATCGAGGCCGAAGGCGGGCGCGCCATCGCCGTCCAGTGCGATGTCCGCCTCGACGACGACGTCGCCAACCTCCACAAGGCCACGCTCGCCGCCTTCGGCCCCTGCGACATCCTCGTCAACAACGCCGGCATC
>CAMAUF010000133.1 GCA_945861295.1 bacterium
ATCAGGCCCGCCGGCATCTTGCCGCGGTAGACGAGCGGGTCGGCAACGTACGCTGTCACGACCTCGGGGTCGCGCGAGACGCCGTCGGCGGGCAGGACGCGGACGCCCGCGCCGGGCCGGATCCTGCCGAACAGCCCGATGAGGTTGACCATCAGACGGGCCGGATAGCGGATGCGCCCCACGGCCGGGCCACTGAGGATGAGCCCCGGCAGTTCCGGGCCGCGGGAGACGGTGTAGAGGGTCGCGATGCCGCCGCCCATGCTGTGGCCCATCAGATAGACACGGAGGCCGCTGGATTCGGCGCGGACGGTCGCGAGGAAGTGGCCGAGGTCGTCGAGGTGCTCGTTCATGGAGCGGACGAGCGTGCGTGGGCCGGGCGACTGACCGTGGCCGCGGAGGTCGTAGGCGTGGAGAGCGTAGCCGGCGGCCGTGAGCTGTTGGCCGAACCAGGCGTAGCGGCCGCTATGCTCGGCATAGCCGTGGACGAGGGCGATCGCGCCCTTGGCGGCGCCCTCGGGCAGCCAGGAACGCCGGAAGAGGACGATCCCATCGCCGCCGAGGAAAGTCGATTCGATCACCTGCATGCGAACGAGTAGGCCACACCCCTGAGCGCGAGGCAAGCCGGTCGAGCCTGATCAGCGGGTGGAATCGGCCGTGAAGAGGAGCGGCTTGACGCCGATCTCCTTGCCGATGAACTGGCCTGTGATCCGCTTGCCCGAGAGCGTGCCGGTCCAGGAGGCTTGGGATGTCGTCGAGCCCTGCGCGCCAAGTTCCTTCTCGAATGCCGCCTGCGTCGCGGCATCCGCGCAGGAGAAGCCGGTGAAGCCGCCCGTCAGCCGCAACGTGCCCGAAAGCTTTCCGGTGCGGACATCGTACGAACCCTCGAGCGGGCCTTCGAGGATCCACCCCGCTGTGCATTTCGCCAGTGCTTGATCGGCCGCGGACCGGCTTGAGGTGGAGCTTCCGGCCGTCCCCAAGCTGGCCCCACCGGCGATAGCGTCGCCGACGGCCCCGCCGATCGCCTCCCCCAGGCCCAGCACTAACTCGCCGATCGGGAAGTTGTCGTAGCGGGCGGTCAGGCGGCCGGAGACTACGCCGGTGTCGGGCGCGATCGTCAGTTCGACGCGGTTCGTGGTGAACCCGGCCGCGAGGGCGCCCATTGCCGAGACGAGGTCGGCCGTGCCGACATACGCCGGCAGCGTATCGAGCTTCACTGTGGCCTTGAGCTTGCCGGAGGCCGCTTCCACGGTCAGGAGTTCGGAGGACTTCGGGACGACGACGACGACACCGCAGACCGATTCCTTGCCGACCGTGTCGCAGCCGGGGCTTCCGCCGCCCTTGCGCGCCGAGAGGCTGGGACGAGAGAGCTCGCCGGAACCGGTGGTCACCGCGAGGGCGACCGAGAGACCAGCTTCGGGCACGTTGCGGATAACCAGCGTCAGGGGCACGTCGCGGCCGACGGAGACCGGCTCCGTCTGCTTCGGGAAGTACATGACGAGCCCCTCAAGGATGAAGATGCCGGTGTCGTAGCCGCATTCGTCGGCGAAGCCTTTTTCGCGGTCGGGGATGTCGTTGTCCCACCCGAGGGCGCGCAGGAATGCTTCGCCGGCCACCTCCCTGTTGGGCAGAGGGTACGGTGCGGGGCGGCCTGGCTGTACGCTGAACCGCATGACAGCATCCTTTGGTATCCCGCTCTCGGTCCTCGATGTCGCGCCCGTCTCGGAGGGCGGGACGGCCGGCGACGCGCTCCGTAACTCGCTGGACCTCGCGCCGCGGGTTGAGCGCTACGGGTTCACCCGGTATTGGGTGGCCGAACACCACAACATGCCGGGGATCGCGTCGTCGGCGCCCGCCGTGCTGCTCGCCCACATCGCATCGGTGACCTCAACGATCCGGGTGGGCTCCGGCGGGGTGATGCTTCCCAACCACTCATCGCTCGTTATAGCCGAACAGTTTGGCATGCTCGAAGCGCTGCATCCGGGTCGCGTCGATCTCGGCCTCGGGCGGGCGCCCGGCACAGACCAGCTCACGGCCCGGGCACTGCGCCGCAATCGCGGTTCCGCCCACGCGGACGACTTTCCGGAGCAACTGGTGGAGCTGTTCGGCTACTTCAACGGGAAGTGGCCCGACGGCCACCCCTACGCCGCCATCAGCGCGACGCCCGGAATGGGCGATCGCCCCGCTATTTGGATGCTCGGCTCGTCGGACTACGGCGCTCAGGTGGCAGGCGCCCTCGGGCTGCCCTACTCGTTTGCGCACCACTTCGCGGGCGGGAATACGATGGCCGCCGCCCGGGTCTATCGCGAATCGTTCCGGGCCAACGCGGAAATGGCACGGTCGTATTTAATGCTCGGCGTCTCGGTCGTCTGTGGGGAGACGGACGAGCACGCGCGCTGGCTCGCGAGCCCGGGCGCGCTGTCGTTCGTGCGGCTGCGCGGCGGGCGTCCCGGCCGGTTCCCCTCACCGGAAGAGGCGGCGGCGCACCAGTACTCGCCCTCGGAGCGAGCGCTGCTGGATTCGCGGGTCGGCTCCCAGATCGTGGGAAGCCCGGCGACGGTCCGCGGAGGGCTTGCCGAACTCGCGGAGCGCACGGGCGCGGACGAAATCATGATCACGACGATGACCTATGCGCACGCCGACCGGGTGCGCTCCTACGAGCTGATCGCTGAGGCGGCTGGGTTGACTCCGCGCGTAGGGTAAGTTCCGCGCGGCGTTTGGGGGCCGCCGGGATGGAGTAAACTCGTGGGGTGGTGACGATGGTGATCCCGAGGTATGCGCATAAGGAGCGGGTCGTGGGCCAAGTGACAACAACGATTCGCCTGACGAACTGGGACGACGAGCGGGGAGCGTCCCAAGGCAAGCTGCTCCCTCACGAGGTGCGCAGCGAGACGCTTCTCGGCGTGCTGGTCGATACCGGGGCGACCACGCTGTGCCTGCCGGCCGCCATGATCGGGCGGCTGGGTCTCGAAGAGATCAAGAAAGTCGAGGTCCGGACGGCCGCTGGCGTGCGCGAGGTGCGGGTCATGGGGATGGTAAAGGTGGACATTGGCGATCGCGCGGACGTCTTTAGCTGCCTCGAACTCGCGGACGACGCCGAGCCGCTGCGCGGCTTGCTCCCCCTCGAATCGCTCGGGCTCAACCCCAACGTGCACACCGAGGCGATCGAGTACCTGCCCATGAAGGGCAAAGGCACGTATTTCACCGCTTACGCGCTGGCCGGCCCTAGGTAGTTTCGGCGGCCATGGGCGCGCGTGGCGGGTTGCGCCATTCGACCGCGACCAGCGTGATGATCGCCGTCAGCACGGTGATCGCCAGCCCAACGCCCGCCAGGATCGTGAGCGTGTCCCGCAGGGTGTGGCGTTCCGGCGCCGATTCCCCCACCCAGACGTCCGCGAACGTGAAAACGAGCGTGAGGACGAGGAAGGCGCCCGAGCTAGCGAGAGCGCCGGCCTTCCCGCGGCCCACCAGGTGTCCGTAGGCGAGGCCCGCGACGACAAGCATGGGCACGGTCGTCGCCACAACCCACTCGCGATGGTTTTCCCAGCCGTCCCGGATCTCGAACGCGAGCGCGATGAAACCAGCCGCGAAGGCCACACCGAGGAGCAGGCCCCAGTTCGCGCGGGCCCAGCCGGCCGGGCCTGGACGCGGCGAGGCCGGCATCCGGGTTCGGTCGTGGAGGTACGCTCCGAGCTTCTCAAGTTCAACGGGCTTCTTCGCGGAGAGATCAGCCATAGCGCCAACGCATCCTGTTGCAGTGGCTCGATTCTCGCGGCCACGGCGCTGGCGAGCAAACGGTCGCGCTCGTGCGCCCCGCGGCATACCCTTGGGAGATGGAAACGCCGCTCGTCGCCATCATCCGGGGCGCGTCAGCGCTAGACCCGGCGGCCCTCACGGAGATGCTGGCGAACCTCGCGGCGGGCGAGACACGTGTTGTGGTGATCGAAATCGAATCCAGCGCCCAGCGGCAGCCTGCGCCCCTGGAAGAGTTCCGGCTCTGCGCTCTGCCGACAGTCGCTTGCGTTTCGGGCGAACTCACGGGCTATGCCTTGGACCTGGCGCTCGCCTGCGACATCCGCGTCGCTGAGCGCACGGCGGCCTTCGTCCTCGCGGAGGATCGCTTGCCGGCGCTGCGGCGGCTCCTGGGCGCTAGCCGGGGCGCCTCCCTAATCGCGCCTGAGCCGCGGATCGAGGCCCAAACAGCGCGAGACCTAGGGTTCGTTTGGCGGGTCGCCGAAAAAGGCGAAGAAATGACCGATTCCCTCGCGATAGCGGCCCAAATCGGCTCGCGCGGGCCGATCGCGACGCAATTCGCCAAGGAAGCGGTCTGGCGCGGGCTCGATTTGCCGCTCGCCGTGGCCCTCCGTTTGGAGACCGATTTGACGTTGCTTCTTCAGACAACGAAAGATCGTGCGGAAGGTGTGCGCGCGTTCCTCGAGAAACGCCCACCAACCTTCCTAGGGGATTGAGGGTCTGATGATTGTCCTGTTTGAAGAACCGGAAACCTGGTCGCTCATGATGCTGGTCAGCGCCATCGCCATCGACAACGCTGGCATCTCCGAGGAGGCGAAGGAGACCATCCGCCGTTGGCGCTCCGACCGCCCGGAAACCAGCGCCGAAGTCGAAGCGCTGACCGACGAAATCAACGAGGCGCTCAACCAGCGCCTCGACGCCAAGTTCATGCGCCGCGTCAAGCAACGCGGCTGGTACGAAACGGTGAGGAAGTAACGATGGTTGCCGTACAGTTTACCGACGACGAAATCGCCGAGGCGCTGACTATTCTCATCGCCAAGATCGCGGAGGAACCCGCCCTCGGCGACAAGGATCGCGCCATGCTCAAACGTTGGAAGTCGAGCAAGATGAAACTCGGCTCCGACGACATGGAAGACCTCGTCCGCAAGGCGAACGAAGACTTCGCCCGCACCTTGCAGCGTCGCGAACGGAGCCAGCTCCGCAAGCCCGACTGGGCCGAATAGCCCCGGCAGCGAGAGAGGCACGACGTTGGTGACGGTCACCTCCACCTCGACCAGCGCGGTTGATCCGGTGCTTTTCGCTGTGGACAGCGCGGGCGTGGCGACGATCACGCTCAACCGTCCGGAGCGTCTCAACGCCATCAACCTCGCCGTGCGGGATCTCCTTTGGACCTACCTCGAAGCCGCCCGCGATCATCCGGACGTGCACACCGTGGTCTTCCGCGGCGAGGGGCGCTCGTTCTGCGCGGGCGCCGACATCGCCGAGTTCGGCACGGCGCCGTCGGTGATCGCCGCCCGGCGCGCCCGGCACGAGCGCGACCTCTGGTCGCTGCTGCTGGGCCACCGCTGCACGACCGTGGCCGTGATGCACGGCTTTTGCTATGGCGCCGGGTTGGAGTTGCCGCTCTGTTGCGACTACCGGATCGCGGCCGAGGGGACGACGTTCGCGCTACCGGAGGTGACGCTCGGGTACATCCCGAGCGCGGGCGGGACGCAGACCCTGCCGCGTATCGTGCCGCCCGCGGTGGCGGCCGCGATGATCCTGACGGGCGAGCCAATCGGGACGGAGGACGCGCTGCGCTGGGGCCTGATCCAGGCTGTCACCGGAGAGCTTGTGGACGCGGGCCGTATCATCCGATCCCTGGCAGGCTCGCAGCCACGGCGACCGTCACAGGCGCGCCAGGTATCGTGTAGGATCTGATCATGAAAGCGATAGTGGAGCTGGATGACGATGTCGTGGCGGCCGTGGTCGCCGCTCAGGGCGGGCTGCGGACGTTCGATCAGGCGGTGAACAACCTCATCCGCCGCGGCCTCATGGACTGGGGGCGACAAGCGTCGCCCGGGCCGTTTTTCCAACAATCGTTCGACATGGGCGTGAAGATGGTCGAACACTGTTACGGCGCGACCATGGCCGCATTGGAAGAAACGGATGTCGACGCCATTGCTGATTGACGTTAATGTCTTGGTCTTGGGCTCCGAACAAGGTGCCCTGCACCACCAGACGGCAATGGAGTGGATGAGCCGTGCCCTTGATCGAGGGGACCAGATCGGCATCCCTTGGCATTCCCTACTCGGCTTCTTCCGTATTGCGACGAACCCAAGATCATCGCGGCGGCCATTGCCGCCTGATGTCGCTTGGGGCCTCATCACAGGCTGGCTGAATACCGCTGGAGTCTGGGCGCCGCTCCCTGGCCCCAAGCATGCCGGCATCCTCGGCGAACTCATCCACAAGTACGCAATACACGCCGACGGCGTCTCGGACGCCCATCTCGCGGCCCTCGCGATTGAGCATGACCTCACCCTCGTTTC
>CAMAUF010000134.1 GCA_945861295.1 bacterium
GGACAGACGGAGGACCTTCTCAAGAGATCCACGACGCTCGAAGCCTTCAAGCCCATCTGGCTTGTGCGAATCTACGCTTCCCATGATGATAGAACGGATGTTCTAACATCAGTGAAGGCCATCCTCGCCGAGGCGACGGAGAGAAAGGAGCCAATCGATGGTTGAGATCTCCATGCCGGCAATTGTCACCGCCATCTGCCTCCTCGATCAGGGGAGCGGGAAGGGAACCACCCGAACGCACATTCAAAAGTTCGTGTTCCTAGCTGAGAAATGGGGCTTGTTCCCAGCGGCCCATCGGTTCTCGCTCTACCTTCATGGACCCTACTCCAGGGACCTCGATGGGGAGATAATGGCGCTTTGCGCGGCCAGCATGGTTCGGGATATGAGGGATTCTAGCGGGTTTGGCGCAACTTATCGAGTCTCGCCGGAACTCGCGGCTGCGGCCGGGAAGTTCTTTGCCGGCAAACTCGGGCCATTGGAAACACTCGCCGAGTCGCTCGCACCCAAGTCATCGCGGGGGTTGGAGGCGATCGCTACGTCAGAGTACGTCCGGGCGAGTTCGCTGAACCCGGATCAGGTCAAGCAGCGGGTGAAAGAGATTAAGCCGCACCTTACGCCGCAAGAGATCGACGGAGCCTATGATGAGGCGGTTCGGCTGCGGCAGACGCTCGCTCCAACCTCGATTTAGGCGCTGACCATGATCAACCGCACGGCCGTCGTCCTTGATTCCGCTTCCTACCTCCCCGCCGACGTCGTCGCCCGCTTCGGCGCCATCATCGTGCCGCTAACGGTCGTCCTCGATGGCGTGGAGTACCAGGAGTTCGTCGACGTCGATGCGCCCGCGTTTTATGCGCGGCTCAAGGCCGGCGCCAAGCCTTCGACCAGCCAACCACCGCCCGGACGCTTCCTGGCCGCCTATGAGGCCGCGGCGGCGGCGGGCGCTGAGCGCGTTGTCTCGATCCACATCGGCGCCAACTACAGCGGCACACTCAACAGCGCCCGCCTCGCCGCCGGCATGTCGCCCATCCCGGTGCACCTGATCGACTCGGGCCAGGCGTCGTTCATCGAAGGGCTCGCCGCCTGGGAGGCGATGGAAGCGCTCGCCGCAGGAGCGACCGCAGCCGAGGCCGAGGCGCGCGCGCACCACGCCGCGGCTGCCGCCGGCAACGTCTTCATCGTCCGCGGGGCCGAACTGCTCCGCGCTGGGGGGCGGATGCGAGAGGGCGGCGATGCGCCGGGCGCGCCGGGCGTGCCGATCCTCGCCGCCATCGAAGGGGCGATCAAGCCGATTGGCAGCGCCGCGACCGTCGACGCGGCCATCGACGCCATGCTCGGACACCTCCGTGCGGCGCTCGTCGCCGCGCCCGGCCAGCGCTTCCGCATCGGCATTTCCAACGGCGACGCCGATGAATTGGCTGCGATGCTGGAGGCCGGCGTCCGCGCCCTCGCGCCCGAGGCCGATATCATGCCATACGTCATTGGCCCAGCCGTCGGCGCGCATACGGGGCCAGGCTGCACTGGCGTGGTATTTCTCGCCCGGCCAGTCTAAGGACATGACGCGCGCCGCCGAGCCCCGGCTGCTTCTCCTCCACGGCTTTATGTCAGGCGGCCTCGCCTGGCGCCAGGTCGCGGCCGAGCTGGGGGATGATTGCGCCTTGGCGATGCCCGACCTCGCCGGAAACGGCGACGGACCAGCCCATGCCCCGACCTTCGAACACCTCCTAGCGCACCTCTTGCCGATCGCGGAGCGGTTCCGGCCCACCCACATCGTGGGCCATTCGATGGGCGGGATCGCCGCGCTCGGCCTCAATCGGCGGCTGGCGTCGCCCGTGGCCCGCATCGGCGTGATCGGGATTCCGGTGTATCGCGACCGAGCCGACGGCCTGCAGGAACTGCACAAACGCGGCGCACTGCACAAGACCATCTTGGCGAACGACGCCCTCTCGCACCTGGGCTGCCGTGCCGTTTACGGCCTGCGCCGCCTCTGGTCGCCCGCGGGGCCTACCTTCGTCCCGCTGCAGCCGCGGGATCACATGGTCGCCGCGTTCAAGCACAGTTGGCACGGCCACAAAGCGATCGAGACGATCGTCTTCAACGGCCTCGTCCCCGCCCTCGCCGTGGCGACGGACACGCCCGTCTCGGCGCTGCACGGCGGGCGCGACCCTTCGGCGCGGTTGGATCGACTCGCCGCACTCGCCTTGGCGCAAGGCTGGCCACTTCACATCGCGCCCACGGGCACGCATCAACTGCCAATCGAACGCCCGGCGATGGTCGCGCGCTGGATCCGGGAAGAGATCCTTGGTGGAGAGTGCCGCCGATAGGCCCGAACAAGCCCGGCCGGACTATTCGCTGCGGCGACGCGTTTCGGACGCCGCCGGTTCGAGCCGGTGGTCGACGATCACCCAGCCGCCAGGGCGGCGCTCGACGACATCGTGGTACGTCGCCCAGAGCGTGAAGGTCGCCTTCGGGTCCGCGAGGAAGACGTGGGTCGCTTGGACGTAGCTGCGCATCGTCGCCCGATCGCCGTCGATTTCTACCACGAAGTTCCCGATCAGGTGCTGCGTACGCTCGAACCGTTCGAACGCCTCGCGGACCCACGCCATCCAATCGTCGCGATTCTGGAAGGTCGCACCCGGCCCGAACCCGGACACCGACACCTCGGGGGCGAAGCAGGTCACGAACAGGGCGAGGTCGCGCGTGTCCACCGCCTGGGCGTACCGCGTCATGATGTCCTGGATGGCGAATCGGTCAGCGACCGGGTCAGACATTGGTGCGCTCCTGCGCGGACGGATGGCCCGATTATGCCACCGCGCGCCGAGTCCGCCGAGTCCGCCGAGCCAGCAGGAGCCGCCCGATTCAGCGCCGCGACCCTGACGAGCCGCACGATTCAGGGTACCCTCTCGGCATGTATTACCTCCTCGTATACGACTACGTCCCGGACATCCTCACAAAGCGCGAACCCCACCGCGCCGAACATCTTGCCAAGCTCCGCGAACTGCACGCCGCCGGGGCCGTTGTGATGGCGGGCGCCGCGGGCGACCCAGTCGACAGCGCGGTCATCGTTTTCAAGGGCGATGGGCCGGGCGTTGTTGAAACGTTCGTCGCCTCCGACCCGTACGTCGCGAACGGCTTGGTCACGAAGTGGCGCATCTTGCCCTGGAACGTGGTCGTTGGCGGCTGATTCCGTGCGGCATCGGCGCGCCTCCCTCATTCGTGCCTGCTCACCCTGGAGCGGGCCGCACATCATCACTATCCGGCCGATATGCGGCCATGATCTCGAAGCGTGCGCGGAGGGCTCCGTCCTCGAACCGGACCAGCCCGAGTTTCTCGAGTCGATCAACGTCCCGCGTCAAGGTGCGAGCGCTGACCGAACGGTAGAGGAGTGCGATGGGATGCCTGCCCAGCCGGATGTCTTGCAGACGAACGGCGCCGGCGCCGAGTTGGATAAGCAGGCGGAACAGCCGGCCGCCCGCTTTCGTGCCAAGCTCGCCGCCCTCGTCAAGGACCTCACGGGCGAAGTCGCGAAACGCGACCTGGGTGCTGGATGCGATCACTTCGGCGTGGACGTGTTCAAGCTCCTCGACGAATCCCTTCGCCGCGAACTGGACGAAAGGCGTGAGGTCTCCGCCCGACTCGAACCGCGTGTAGTCGAGCATTCGAACGTACTCCGACCGATTCTGGTAGTAGAAGTTAGCCAGGGAGTAGAACCCGATCGCGCTCAGCCTGCCCTGAAGCAGGACCAGGCTCTCGATGGCTCGCGCCGTCCTGCCGTTGCCGTCGCCGAACGGATGGATGCTGATGAAGTAGAAGTGCGCCGCGGATGCACGGACCACGGGATGCCAATCGCGCACTGGCGGAGCGTTAAGCCAGTTCGTGAACGACATCATGAGTGTCCGAACTTCGTCCCCGTCTCTGGGTGGGACGTAGTCACCGGCGTTAACGGCGTGCTTGCGATAGGCGCCTGGTTCATTGCTGGCGTAGTCGATGCCCTCGGTCATGAGGACGTGCAGACGCCGGATGACGGGCTCGGTCACCGCGACTTGCGGGTCGTCTCTTACGAGCCGGCTGACTTCCGCCAGCACGCGCGCCGCGTTGCGGGCCTCACGCTCTTCGCGGTCACGGCTGGCCGGGAGCACGCGCACGCCAGCCTGCGCGGCCAGGATGCTGGAGACCTCATCCTCAGTCAGGCGGGCGCCCTCGATACCCGTCGTCCCGCGGACCGTCCGTGCGATGTTTAGCCCATCGATTCGTTTCCTGACATCCGGCGGCAACGGGATCCCATTGATGCTCCTTGCGAGGGCGTCGCAGGTCACCAACGCGCGGAAGAGCGCCGCATCGTTGAGGTCCACTCGGAGGTCAAAGCGCACTGGCCAGAGCGGCATGATTCGAACCCTCGCGCCAGATCCTACGCCGCGTCCGTGTCACGCTCCATGTCCAACGAAACTCGTGACTTCCGCCGCGAAACGTACACAAAAGCGTGCCATTTGACGCGATCCCGCGCGATCGAGGCGTAGTTTTTCAAAGTTGACAATCCGTCGTGTCCAACCTCGTGTCCACCTCCGTCCCGCGCGCAGAGCCGCCACCTGCCCCATTCGCCGCTCGCTGGTACGCTCGTAGGAATGCTTTACGCCGAAGAACTCCGCAAGTCATTTGGTTCCGATGATGTCCTCACCGGAGTTTCGTTCATTATTGGCGACGGCGAGAAGTGCGGCCTGGTCGGCCCCAACGGCGGCGGCAAGTCGACCATCCTGCGTTGCCTGGCCGCCGAGTACCCGGTGGACGGCGGGACGGCCGGTTTTCGAGGCGGCCAGTTGGCCTACCTGCGCCAAGAAGCCGGCCTGTTGAACGAAAACACGCTGCTCGAAGAACTCTGGCTCTCCTTCCCCGACGCGCGGGCGATCGAGCTGCGGCTCGAAGCCGTCGCTGCCCAGATGGAACGCGGCGAGGGCGACCTCGACACCCTGATCGACGAACAAGCCCGGCTGTTCGACCGCTTCGAGACGCTCGACGGCTACCGGATCGAGGCGCGGATCGGGCGCGTGCTCGATGGCCTCGGCTTCGCGCTCCCGGGTGACAAGGAGAAGCTCTGCGGGGAGTTCAGCGGCGGCTGGCAGATCCGGATCGCCCTCGCCAAGGTGCTCGTCCGGCGCCCAACCAACGTCTTGCTCGACGAACCAACGAACCACCTCGACGCGAAGACGCGCATCTGGCTCGCCGCCGAACTCAAGGAGTACACCGGCAGCGTCCTCATCGTCACCCACGACGGCGATTTCCTCGATCGTGTCGTCTCGCGCATCCTCGATCTCCGCGATGGCGCCGTCGATGCCTATACGGGGACGTACAGCGAGTACCAGCAGCAGAAGGCGGCCCGCTTGCAGGCGCAGGACCGCGCCGCCTCCCGGCAGGACCGTGAGCTGGGCAAGCAGGAGCGTTTCATCGAACGCTTCCGTGCCAAAGCGACCAAGAGCACCGCCGTCCAGAGCCGCGAAAAGGCCCTCGCCAAGGTCGAGCGCATCGTCCGGACGAAAAAGGAATCCGAGGTGGCTTTCTCGCTGAAGGCGACTGGCCGGACCGAACGCGACGTGCTCATGATTCGCCAAATCAGCCACGCCTACGGCGACCACCTCGTGCTCCTCGATGTCTCGCTCCACATCGAGCGGGGCATGAAGGTCGCGTTCATCGGGCCGAACGGCAGCGGCAAGAGCACGCTGCTCAAGATCGCGGCCGGCCAGATCATCCCGGCCGAGGGCAGCGTCGAATGGGCCGAACGAGCGCGGCCCGGTTACTACGACCAACACCAAGACGAAGCGCTCGACCCGGAGCGCACGATCCTGGAGGAGGTCCGGTCGGTCGCAGGCGGCGAGCCAGACGTCCGGCTGCGCAGCATCCTCGGCCAATTCCTATTCGCGGGCGACGACGCCTTCAAGCCGGTCTCAGTGCTTTCCGGAGGCGAACGCAGCAGGGTCGCGCTCGCCAAATTCCTCATCCAGCCGACCAACGTCCTGTTGCTCGACGAACCCACGAACCACCTCGACCGCACCACCCGGCGCAAGTTGATCGATGCGCTCCAGAAGTACGAAGGCACAATCCTTTGCGCCAGCCATGACCCCGGGATCGTCGAGGGCGTCGCCACGCACGTCTACGAAGTAAAGGACACGGGTTGCAAGGAGATCCTCGCGCGGCGGAGAGATTGAGCCATCAGCTCGAAGCCGCCTCCCACAATTCGGCGAGGCTGACGCGCAGGCCGGGGATGAGCGACGTTTCGAGGA
>CAMAUF010000135.1 GCA_945861295.1 bacterium
GATCGCTGAGGCGTCGGCGGGCGCCAAGTTTCGATCGCAGGCGGCGATGGCGGTCATGGGGCCTTGGTCGCGAAGCTGGCTGGCGCGGCTTGCCGCCTTGCATGCGGCGCAGTTCGGGAACTATGCGGCCGCGATCCCGCTGGTCCGAGCCGCGGCCGACTATCAGGCCGCGGCGTGGGCGCTCCAGACCGGCGACGGCCCGGAATGGACGGCCTGGCTCGACGGCACGCCGATCGCGCTTACGCCCGATGTCCACGCGACCGAGTTCCGGCTTCACGCGTTCCGCAGCGCCGAAACCTTGGCGAACGACCCCGTGCTCGGCCCCGTCTATCGCGTTGCCACCGACCTCGCCATGCCGAACTTCGGGGCCACGGTCCTGCTGGTCGCGAGCGACAGCGCCCCGGACCGGATCCTCATGACCTTCGGCGATCGTTCGTTCCACGTCGCCTTGGCCGAGCTCGTGTTGGGCTGGCTGTTAGCGCTGGGCGGGGCTCAGGTGACGGCAGTGGGCTCCGAGGGGACGCCGTTCGCGGCGGCGCCGGATCCTGGAGCGGTATCGGCCTTCCAGGCGGGGGTGGCAGGGGTGCTGGCGGATTCGGGCCGTTGCCGGGTCGAGGCCATCGAGCATGGCGGCGAGAGCCGGTATCTCGTGTACAACTGGCGCCGGACGCCCGGGAGCGCCGCCAAGAAACTGCTCCTTTAGCAGCCTGTCTGTTTCGTAACCAGGGCACGCCGAAACGCGCCCCGTTTCCGGTTCGTAAACGGGCCGGCGGTTACCATCGGGCAATGTTGAGCCGTCTCGCGGTGATCCTCGCCTGCGTGTCCGTGTTCGCCGTCGCTGCCTGTGGTGACGACGATGCGCCGCAGCCGAAGGGTGATGCGGTGACCGATGAGGAGTACCTCAAAGTCTTCTGCACAGGCATCGTCAACTACCAGGACGCGTTGCTCACCAGCAAAGATGTCGCCGGCATCGCCAAAGCGGTCGACGATTATGTCGCGACGTTGGAACCAATCCGGCCGCCGACTGATCTCGAGACGTTCCATGCGGCCTACGTGGGCTATCTCAAGGCGGCCCTCAAAGGCAAGGACCCGACCGTCTTGGTGACACAGAAGCCGCCCGTCCCCGACGATGGCCCGCGCGATCGCCTCGCCCGCAAGGCGGACAACGTGGCGGAGTGCAAGTACCCGACCTTCCTGAACCCGCCGGCGGACTAGGCTCAGCCTTCGAGGTCGTGGGTGTAAACCTCGTTCAGCGTGATCTTTTCGCCATCCAAGAGCACGAGGTCGAAGCCGCGGAAGCGGCGCGTCTTGCCTTCGCCCAAATCCATCGTCGCGACCCAGCGGCCAGCGTAACCCTTGCCGCCAGCTAACGGCCAAACCTCGTCAGGGACGTACACCGTCGGCGGCATGGCGCCGAACAGGCCCGTGAGGTAGGCCCGCAAGGCTGGTTGGCCACGCAGCCCGGCCGCGGTTTGCGGATCCTTGTAGAGCGTGTCTTCGTGATAGAAGGTCATGAGCGCTGCCACGTCCTTCTCGCTCCAGGCCCGCAACCAGGCGGCATTGTACTGCTCGATGTCCATGCTTCCTCCGGGTGAGTTCGGTCGTCGGCCTCAATCCCGCGGCTCAAGCCACTGGTTGAAGCGCGGGGGCCGTTTATCGCGCCAAGCGGCCACGCCTTCGCGGGCGTCCGGGTGATGGTCGCTGATCGCCGTCTTGGTGGCGATGTCGTCGAGCGCTTGGCTGAACGAGAGTTCGCCGGCGTTGTAAATGGCGCGCTTCAGCAGCCGCATGGCGACCTGGGGCCCGTCCGCGAGTTCCGTGGCCAAGGCGTTCGATCGCGCCGCAAGGTCCTCGGGCGCGACGACTTCGTGGACGAGGTTCAAGTCCGCCGCCTCCGCAGCGGTGACGATCCGCTTCCGCATGAGGAAGTCCATCGTCTTGGCTACGCCCATGGCTTGCACCAGGAGATACTGGCCGCCCTCGTCGGGGATGAGGCCGAAGCGGAGCGTGGCGCTGCCCATGCGGGCATCCGCGGAGGCGATCCGGAAATCGCAGGCGAGTGCGAGCGAGAAGCCGCTCTGGATAGCGATACCGTTGATGGCCGCGATCGTGAGTTTGTCGAGCGAGCGAATCGTGGCGGCCACGGGCTGGGACAGCGTCCGGAGACCGTTGTAGGTGCCGATCGCGTTCTGATGGCCGCCGGAGATGGCCGGGACGAGCGTCCGGCCCTCGTCGCGGCCATGCCCCGAAATGTCGTCGCCGGCGCAGAACGCACGCCCCCGGCCGGTGAAGAGGATGACCCGGACGCGGTCGTCCATCTGCGCCTGAGTGAGGGTTTCGACCAAGTCGCGCTTTATCCACTGGTCGAGGCCGTTAAGCTTCTCCGGTCGATTGAAGGTGATGGCGGCGACGCCGCCCTCGCTCAGCGCGACGTCGAAGCCACGAAATGTCCCGGTTTCCATGATTGCCCCCTTGCTGGCGTGATCATTCTCTCCGGGCGGCCAGTGTCAACCGGCCTAGCCGGGGATCACGGGCCATCAGGTGGGCGGACCGCTGACGGCGCCCGTGAGAGCGCTGGCGCTGCCCTCCAAGCGGTAGCCAAAACCACGGACAGTGATGAGGTAGATGGGGCGTTGGGGAACTGGCTCGAGTTTGCGGCGAATGCGGCCGACGTACACTTTGAAGACGGCCTGCGCCTCCCGCGGGCTGTACTGGTACTCGCTGGTGACCGCGTTGAGGATGTCGTGGGCCCGTAAGGCGCGGCCGGCATGGTCCGCCATGTAGGCGATGAGGCGGAACTCGGACCGGGTCAGCGCGACGGGCTGGCCGGACCGTTCCAGTTGGTCGCGGCCCCGGTCGACCGTGAGGTCGCCGACCCGCACGAGGCCGGGGGTAGTTGGCGGGGCCGTGGGCTGACGCCGCCGGAACACCGCCTGGACCTGGGCCAAGACCATCTCCTCGCTCGCGTCGGTCGGCAGCCACGCGTCGGCCCCGCTCGCGAGCGCCTCAGCTACCAGGCCCGGAGTCGCCTCCTCGAGGAGGACGACCAGGGGCTGGCCAGCCGCGTGGATTCGACGAAGAGCGGCGCCGTCGACCCCGGGTTCGACCCCGGGTTCACGGCTGAGCCATGCGATCAACTCAAATTCGCCGCTCGTGGCTAAGGCGACGAACGGAGGCTCGCAGGGCCGCTTCACGACGGCGAAGGCGATCGAGCGCAACGCACGGACGAACCGCTCGGTCGGCGCTCCCCGCGGAGCCAGGAGCAGGCACGTCTGGAAGGGCACGGACTCAGGCCCCGCAGAGAGCGTCATAGGGACAGTGAACAGCAAACGGCGGGCGGTGGACAGAATGCGGGAGCGGGCAGGGATTGCTACGGCGTGCCGATGCGGTCTTCCACCCAGGGGACGAACACGTCAAGGAGGCGTTCGCGCGGGTCCGCAAGGCGGCCGCCTTCCTCGCCAATGGGGTTCAGGTAATGATCCGCCCAGGGAAGGGTGACGAGTTGTTTGTCGGCGGCGCCGCTCCGCCGCAAGAGTTCCTGTTGCTCGGCCGGAAAGATATCGGAATCCGCGTCGGCGTAGACGATGAGCGTCGGGATCTGGACGTGTCCGATAGTGTCGGGCAAATCAGCCTGGCTGGTGAGGCCGCTCCAGGTACTCAGCCAGGCCCCGGGCGTCATCAGGCGCGCGAGGCCGCCGTGGCCATAGTTGCCGATGATTGGGTCGGCCGGGGAGAAGATCGAACCCAGCGGGCGGTGGTTTGGGTCGATCGTGGGGTCGAGGTAAGCCGGATTGGCGAGGGTCCGGTAGATAACGAGGTAACGCCCGAGGCGTGCCCGGCGGGCGATCGGGTATTGCTTCGCGGGTGGGAGCGACGCGAAGCCGCGGTCGCGCATCTCGTCCCGAAAGTGTTGCGTGTCGGCGATCCACTCGCGCGCGATGGTGTCGATCCGATGGTTGCGCTCACGTTGCCGCAGCCGGTACTCCGCGAGCCAGGAAGTGTCGTACGAACTCGGCTCGGGGAAGGGCCGGTAGCCGTTCGCGGGGTTGTACATGTCCCAGTCGGGATCGAGGCTGAGCGGGTCGGTTTCGCTGGTCACGCTGGGGTCGAGGACGTTGAGCATGAAGCGCCCTTCGCCGAGGTGGGCGGCAACGGCGACATAGAGGTCGCCTGGGGGCATCTGCTCGTGATCGAGGTCGATCGCTTCGCCCCCAGGCGCTTGGCGGAGGCGTTCGCCGGGCGCTCGGGAGGCTTGCGACTGATAAAAGCCCAAGAGCGAGCCGCCGCCGCTGTTGCCGAGGAGGACGATGCGCTCGAAGCCGGACTCCTTGAGATGGCGCATGCCGGCCGCGACATCGAGCAAGAGCCGTTCGTGGACCATGTGGGTGTCGTTGTTGAGGTAACGGCTGTTATGGCCAAAGACGGCGTAGCCGCGGGCTGTGAGCCCAGGGACGACGTAGTGGCGGACGAAATCGCCGCGTGGATGCATCAGGTAGAAGGCTGTCTTGGGGTTGTGGTTCGGCGGGCGATAGAGGATCGCGAAGCTCTGCGCGGCGTCCGTGGCGTCGAGGTAGACGATCTCCCGGCGGACGGAGGCGTCGAGCGTTCCAAAGGCGAACGGGAGGCGCCGCTGACGGCCTTCGCTGCGATCGTGCATGGCACTTACTCCTCCGCGATTCGCCCGTCGAGCGGGGTCGGCGTCACTGTACCTTGGCGCGGATAGCGTCAGCCATCGCCTTGCGGACTGGGTCGGTATCGCGCTCTTGCTGCCCGAGGACGTGCTGGACGACGACAACGCGGCCAATGCGGTAGACATCGGTCCAGACGCGATTGCGCTCGCCGTCGACCGCTGTCCCGATGTAGGCCACCGCTTCGGAGAGCCCCGCGAGGGCGGTGGCGTCGGCGTTCTTCGGGTCGATGCCGAAGACGTCTGGCGGCGGGTTCTTCCAGCCCTGGGATTGTGTCGGATAGTCGGCCTTGGCGTCGGCTTCGGTCGGGTAGACGCGGACTTCGGCACGGGCCTGCAGCTTTGGCTCGGTCGCCCGCTCATAGATGCTGAAGGCAATATCGAGCCCGCCGGGGGCCGCGACGTTCTCCGGGGCCGTCTGGGCGAAGCCGGATGCGCCGAGGTTCGGGAGGACTGCGGCGGCGGTGAGCGCGACGCGCGACGCGTCCGGCGTCGTGGTCGAGGCGGCCGCCGAGCCCGTGGCGGACGGTTGGGTTTCGTCGCTGCCTCCGCAGCCGGCGCCGAAGAACAAAGCGGCGGCCAAGGTCAGCGCAATTCCGCCGCCTGCACGACGAGCCTGGCCGCCTGCACGGCGTTGATGTGGTCGGTGTTGATCGAAAGGTCGTATGCGCACGGCGTCAGAAACCCCGAATCATAGAAGCGACGGAAGAAGTCGACGCGCTCGGCGTCGGTACGCTCGACGGTCCGGAGGGCCGTCCGTTCATCCACGCCCATCCCGGTCATGATGCGCCGGGCACGCTGCTGCGGCGAGCCAGTGATCAGGACGCGGACCGTGTCGATGCGGTCTTTGAGGATCACTCCGGAGGCGTGGCCGACGATGACGCAGCGGCCTTGGTCCGCGACGTCCCGCATAACGTCTTCCACGAACCTCCGGTAGTCGGTGGAGGTAAAGAGGGGGCTGGTCGTGAGGGGGAGCGGGTCCGCCCACGCGGCGACCGGCATGCTTGGTGTGCGTGCGAGCGCCTCAAGGACGCGAGTGAGGAGCGAGGGCGTGTGTTCGGCCTCGCTGACGGTTTCGGGCGAGACACCGGCTTCCTGTGCGGCGGCTTGGATCACCTGGTAATCCACCAGCCGGAAGGAGAGACGCTGGGCGATTTCGCGGGCGACTTCTTCGCCCGCGGCGCCCACCTGCCTGGTAACAGACACTACCGCAGTGTTCAATCGTGCCTCCTTGCCAGCGCATTCTACGCCATTGCGGCGGCGAGGGGCGGTCAGATACTGAAAACCCTGAGCCTCGAAATGAACCGCTCGACCAAAGCGCCATCGAAGCGCGTCCCGCCGAGGCCGCGCATGACAGCCACGGCGTCACCGGAAGTCATCGCACGGCGGTAGGGACGGTCGGTCGTGAGGGCGTCGTAGGCTTCGCAGAGACCGATGATCTGGGATTCGGCGGGCACTTCAACGCCGTGGAGCATCCCAGGATACCCTTTGCCGTCGACGCGCTCGTGGTGGCAGCCGACCCACCAGGCGGCGGCGCCGAGCCCAGGAATTTCGCTTAACACATCACGGGCATG
>CAMAUF010000136.1 GCA_945861295.1 bacterium
GTCACGAGCGCCAACTGTCCCGGCGTGTCCCCAACCTCGATCGTCAGCCTTTGGTAGCGGCCGGCGTCCACCAGGCCCCGTCGAACAACCGCGCCCAAAAGGTTGATGTCGAGGTTGCCGCCGGAAATGACGGCGACGCACGGCCCGGACGGCCGATACGCGCCGCTCAACAAGGCCGCCACCGTGAGCGCGCCCGCGCCCTCGGCGATGAGCTTGGCCCGCTCGATGAGAAAGACGATCGCGTTGGCTATAGCGTCCTCCGGGACAGCGACGACGGCGTCGACGTGGCGTTCGATCAAAGCGAAGGTGCGGGCGGACGGCCCGGCGACAGCGACGCCGTCGGCGATCGTCCGCGCGGGCGGGACGGCGAGGACGCGTCCGGCCTCGAACGACTCACGCACGCCATCCATCGCGGCGGATTGGACGCCAACGACGCGGACGTGCGGAGCGAGGGCCTTGACCGCGACAGCGACGCCCGCCAACAATCCGCCGCCGCCAGCCGGGACGAGCACCTCCGTGACCTCCGGGACCTGATCGAGCACTTCCAGGCCGAGCGTGCCCTGTCCGGCGATGACATCGTCGTTGTCGAACGGCGGGACAAGCAGCCGCTGTTCCGCATCCGCGATCTCGCGGGCGCGGACGCGGGCTTCTTCGAGAGATTGGCCATGGAGGACGACGCTCGCCCCATAATCACGGGCCGCATTGACCTTCGCCAGCGGGGCATAGGCCGGCATGACGACGGTGACGCTGAGGCCCCGCGCCGCGCCAGCGAGGGCGACGCCCTGGGCATGGTTGCCGGCGCTGGCCGCGACAAGGCCACCCGGGGCGGCGCCTAGCGGCAGGCTTCGCACAACGTTGAGCGCCCCGCGGACTTTGAACGAACCCGTCCGCTGCAACTGCTCGCACTTCACGAAGACCGGGACGCCGGCGAGTTCCGTCAAACGCCGCGACGCGATAACCGGCGTTACGCGTGCGACGTCCGCGATCCGGTCGCGGGCGGCGAGGATGTCGTCGAGGGTGACCATGGTCGCGCAGTCTAGCAGAGGTGGGCGGCGCAGCTGTGCCTGGAGGTGGGCCTCGTGGTGCGCTCAGGGGAACGGCGACCGCTTTCGTGCTACCGTAACCCCCAAACGAGCGGACGCCCGAAAGACCGTCTTGCCAGGCATCGGCCATTCGCACTTCCGGACCCGCGACATTGGAGGCTCATCATGGCGAACACACACGACTACGAGGGCATGGTCGCGGAGACCGTGCCGATCACCGGGGCCAACGGCGACACAATCCTCGCTTACTTCGCCCGGCCCACGGGCCCAGGCCCGCACCCCGGCATGGTTTTCATCCACCACCTGCCGGGCTGGGACGAATGGAGCAAGGAGGCGGCGCGCAAGCTCGCCTACCACGGCTTCGCCACGATCAGCCCGAACCTCTACCACCGCGAAGGCAACGGGTCGCCCGAAGATGTCGCCGCCAAGATTCGCGCCGAGGGCGGCGTCAGCGACGACCAGGTCGTGGGCGATGTTGCAGGCGCGCTCAAGTTCCTCAAGTCCCACCCCGCCGTCAACGGCAAGGCCGGCTGCATCGGCACGTGTTCCGGCGGGCGTCATACCTATCTCGCCGCCTGCCGCGTCCCGGGCTTCGATGCGGCCGTCGATCTCTGGGGCGGCCGCGTGGTCACGGCGCCTGAGAACCTGACCGCCAAGCAGCCCGTGGCGCCAATCGACTACACATCGAGCCTCGGGTGCCCGCTTCTCGGCCTCTTCGGCAACGACGACAAGTTCCCAACACCCGAGGAAGTCGACCAGCACGAAGCGGCGCTCAAGCTCCACGGCAAGGATTACGAGTTTCACCGATACGACGGCGCGGGCCACGGCTTCTTCTACCATCACTTCGCGGCGGCCTACCGGGCCGAGGCGGCCGTCGATGGCTGGAAGAAGGTCTTCGCCTTCCTCGACGCCAAGCTGAGGGCCTGACCGATGTGCACGATGATCGCCGAAAAGGTAGCGATCGCGGGCAGCGGCAAGGGCAAGGACGGCTGGTTCCCGCTCGCGCAGGCGTATGTCGCCTTCGACCACCCGTTTCATTACCAGGCCGAACATGCGCTGACGCTCGACTTCGTCAACGAGTCGCTGGGCCACGGGGCGCGGGTGGCGGTCGAACTGCCCGCGGGCGCGGCACGGCTGTTGGCTGAGCGCATCCTCGCCGCGCTCAGCGAGGCCGAGAGCCAGGGCGCGGCCGTCTAAAAGGGCCGCACGGGCGTGCTGATTAGACCCGGCGTCGGCGGTCAGCCCAGTGCCCGCACCGCTGCCGTCACCGCCGCGCCTGCGACCACCACGACGATGAAGGGCGCGCGCGCGAGTTGAGCGGCGACGGCCGCCGCCAGGCCAGCGGCGCGCGCGTCCACCGCGAGGCCGCCGCCCGTCGCGAACGTACCCGTCAGGATCAGCGTCGCCAACAGCCCCGGCGGCAGCAGTTCGGCCACGGCTTGGACGCGCCGATTGCGCAGCCACGCGCCCGGCAGCGAGTAGCCCAAGAGCTTGACCAGGAAGCAGCCGGCCGAGGCGAGGAGGATCGCGGTCGTCATGCGACGCCGCCCTTGGTTCCAGGGCGGGAGCGCGCGAGCCCGAGCGCCACCGCCGCCACCGCCGCCAGCAACACCGGCACTCCGGCGGGCACGAACGCGAACACGGACAGCGCAACCGCCCCGCACACGCAGGCGGCCAGGCGTGGCCGGCCGGCGCGCAACCGCGGCGCGAGCAACGCCACGAACGCGGCGGGGCCGGCCGCATCGAGACCGAGGTCGCGCGGGTCGGCGACGAGCTGGCTACTGAGCGCGCCCGCCAGCGTGGCGAGGTTCCAGAAGACGAAGACGGAGATGCCCGTGGCCCAGAACGCGAGGCGAGCGGCGTCAGGTTCGCGTTCGCCGAAGCTCATGGCCGCGCTTTCGTCGAGCGTGACCTGCGCCGCGGCCACGCGACGCCATCCGCGTGGCGCGATCAAAGGCGCCAAGCGGACGCCATAGAAGGCGTTCCGGCTGCCGAGCAGGACTGCCGTGGCCGCGGCGGAGCCGAGGCTGCCTCCGGCCGCGACCTCTGCCGCGAAAGCAAATTGCGAGGCGCCCGTAAACATGAAGAGCGAAAGCGCGCTCGTCTGCCAGACGGCGAGGCCGGCCGCGACGGCAACCGCCCCGAACGAGACGCCGTAAGCGCCCGTCACCAGTCCGACGACCAGTGCGTCCCGGAGGACGCGCCGTTCCCAGCTCCCAAAGCGTGCAGCCGCAATCACATCGCGAATTATGGCGCGAACCGCTCACCAACAGGCCCCGGCGGCGTTCACGCGTTAAACTTCGCGCCAAAGACGACCGGGGGCACACCAGATGGAACGCGAATCAATCGCAAAAGCAGCCCAACTCGGCGGGCTTACGCTCGCCGCCGAAACCGAGATCACCGTCAGCGGCGACGAACCGATCCTCGCCTCGCCGTTCCGGCTCGGCCTCGGCGTCGCCACCGCGCTCACGCTCGTTGGCCAGGAGGCGTCGCGGATTTGGCAGCGGCGCGGCGGGCGGCCGCAGGCCCTCGCCATGGACTTGCGCCACGCGCTCGCCTCACTATCGAGCTATGCGCTCGTCGAAGCGGGCACGGCGCCGCGGCCCGTTCCACAAGTCACGGCCATCCACGCCTGCGGCGACGGCAGCTTCATCCACCTCCATGGCAGCTTCACCCACGCGCCGGGCATCCTCGAAGAGCTCGGGCTGCCGTTGGACGCGGACGCCCGCCAAATCGCGGACGCCTGCTTGAAGCGGGGCGCCTTCGAGCTCGAAGACGCGCTGGCGGCGAAGGGCCTTTGTTCCGCCGTCTGCCGGACCGCCGACGAGTGGGCCGCGCATCCTCAGGGCGCGCTGCTGGCGACGAAGCCAGTGATCGAGATCACCAAAATCGGCGAAGCCCCGCCGACCCCGCTGCCGGAGGGCGCACGCCCGCTGTCTGGGCTGCGCGTGCTCGACCTGACGCGCGTGTTGGCCGGGCCGACCTCCGCGCGTACCCTGGCGGAGCACGGCGCCGATGTCCTTCACATCGCGACGCCCACTCTGCCGACCATCCCGCTCTTCGAAATCGACACCGGCCATGGCAAGCGCCAGGCGCACCTCGACCTCAACGACGCCGCCCAAGCCGAGAGGCTCCGCGAGCTGATCGGCGGCGCGGACGTGTTCTCGCAGGGCTTCCAGCACGGTTCGTTGGCCCGCCGGGGCTTTGGCGCGGCCGACGTGGCGGCCTTGCGGCCCGGCATCATTTACGTTTCCGAAAACGCCTTCGGCCACGACGGCCCCTGGCAAGGCCGGCCCGGCTGGGAGCAACTCGCGCAATCGACGACCGGCGTCGCCGTCGTGCAGGGCGTCGACCGGCCGACGCTGGCGCCCGCGGCGATGAACGATTACACAACAGGCTACCTCGCGGCGGCGGGGGCAATGATGGCGATCGAGCGCCGCGCCGTCGAAGGCGGTTCCTGGCTCGTCCAGGTCTCGCTTTCGCAGACGAGCATGTGGTATTACCGGCTCGGCCACGACCTCGACCGCAACGCCGCGACCGGCCTCGGCGACCTCGGCCCGTTCATGACCACGACCGAAACCGGCTACGGCCCCGTGCGTCACCTCGTGCCGCCGCTGCGGATGTCCGAAACGCCGCCGCGTTGGGAGCTGCCGACCTCGCCGTTGGGCAGCGGCGAACCCGTCTGGGCTTAACCGCGGCCGGCCGCCGTTCGGTATAGTCCGGGAAAACACGAACCCTGAAGGAGAACCCGCAATGGCCGAAGTCGAAGCCTTCCTGACCGATTGGATCCGCGAGTACAGCGACCATTTCGTCCTGTCGTTTCGCCAGAACGACCCGTCGCTGGTGCGGCCGTATTGCCACATCCCCTCGATGCGGCTAACGCAAGACGGCAACGACGGCGTCGGCGCGGAGTAGCCCAATGACCTCTGATAGGTGGTTACCCCGCAGCCAACGCGACACCGACGGGTCTGACTACTACCGGCTTCGCGACGGCGTTCCAGAAGGGTTGCAGTCCTCGCTGCGTGGGTGGATGGCTGAGGTCATTGAACACGATCCTTGGCAACGCGATGAGCAGGCGACCGCCAACAGCGTCAGGCTCATCGAGAGGCTGCTGGATCGACCCCTCGCCGACTCCACGGCACTGCTCAGAGAATGCATCGCCGATCCAGAATACTTTCTCGACGTGATCGACATTTGCCTCCAGGGTGCCCCAGCCCACGCAGAACGACTCGTTGGTATCATGGCCGAGGCGCGGGCCCTGTGGCGTCCGGTTCCCGTTCGCGATGGTAGCTGGCGGCTCGAACGCCACATTTCCGAGCAACTTGACGCCACGCTAGACAAGACGAAGGGCCGTCCGCGCGACTACCTCAAGGAGGCCTGGCGAAAGCAGTTCGGACGAACGCAGCAGCCAGACGGGGCGTACCGGGACGCCATCCGGGCAATCGAAGCCGCTATCATCCCAGCGATGGAACTCACGATGACAGAGCCAACTCTTGGGAAGGCTCTTGGTCAACTTAAGGCCAATTCAGGCGGATACGACATTGGCTTCACGCCCGTAGCGGCCTTCGATGGAGTCATGGCCGTCTGCAACTCCCTGCAGCTCCTTTGGAAGTCCCAGTTCGACCGGCACGGGACGCCCGACGACGATGTGCCGCTCAATGTTTCGCCCGAAGAGTCGGAACGAGCCGTGGTGCTCGCCACAGCGTACGTTTTTGCCCTCCAAAACGGCCTGCTTCGCAAGCGGTAGCGGCGTGTGGGCGTGAGGGACGGTCAGCCAGGTATAGTCCGTACAAACTCGGCGCCAAGGAGAACCCGCCATGGGCGAAGTCGAAGCCTTCCTGACCGATTGGATCCGCGAGTACAGCGACCACTTTGTCCTCTCGTTCCGCGAGAACGACCCGTCGCTCGTCCGGCCCTACTGCCACATCCCATCGATGCGGCTGACGCAAGACGGCGTCAAAGTCATGGCGACGGCGGAGGAGGTCGACGCGCATTGGGCGGCGGCCCACGTGCCATTGCGGCCGTTGGACTACCACAACAGCATCCTGCACACCGTCGACGTGAAGCTGCTGAACCCGGGGGCAGCCTTTATCACGGTCGATTGCGGGCGCTACAACGTCCGCAACGAAGAGATCATGCGCTTCTACTCGTCGTACACGGTCTGCAAGACGGCGGAGGGTTGGAAGATCACGAGTTGGATCGGTCACAACCCT
>CAMAUF010000137.1 GCA_945861295.1 bacterium
GCGCTCAGCAAGAGCCTGGCCCGGCCTGCCGTCCGGGTGGTCGACCGGCTCCAACAGGTCAGCGTTGACGGGGCGATGGTCCCGCTCCTCAAGGGAGAGTGGGCAGAGGCCAAAACCGTCGTGATCGGCCGGGTTATCCCGGCTCGTTCCGGCCCAAAAGCGGAGTCGCTCACCTATTTCTCGCGATTGGCCGACCACCAGACCTTCAGCGAGCAGGCGCGCTTAGAGTTCTGGCGGCGTGACACGGAAGGGGCGCGGGAGGTGGTCGCCGTCACCGATGGCGCGGAGTGGATCCCGCTCTTCCTGGATGACCATTGCCCTGGGGCCGTGCACATCATCGACTGGGTCCACGCCGTCGGCTACGTCAGCGCCGCCGGGCAAGCGTTGTTCGGGCCCGGGACGGCGGACTGCTCGGCCTGGGTCGGGGCGCAACTCCACACCCTCTGGACCGCGGACCCCGAAACGGTCGTCGCCGCGCTCGCAGAGTTGGAGACGAGGTCGAGGCTGGAGGCGGTGCGGACTGCCCGGCGGTATCTTGAGAAACGACTCAACCAGCTGCGTTACGCCGCGTTCCGGGCGGCCGGCTACCCCGTCGGCAGCGGCATCGTCGAGAGCGCCAACAAGGTCGTCGTCGAAGCGCGGCTCAAGGGCCGCGGCCAGCGCTGGGCCCGCGCCAATGTCGACTCGATGCTCACCCTGCGCTGCGCCGTTGCCAGTGACAGCTGGTCCGAACGCTGGGAGAGCGCGCGCGCCGCACTGCGCAGGGCGCATCGCCACAAGCGCTTGGCGCCACCTCCACCAGCGAAGCTCGCGCCCGTCCCGCCGCCAGTGAAGTCGACCTACGTGCCGTCGATCGTCAACGGCAAGCCCACTCCCGCGCATCCCTGGAAGACCTATGTTCGCTCGCGTGCAAAATCATGAGTCACACCCCGGCGGCGCCTTCGCGGTGGCCCCAGTACGCTCGTACGACGTGCTCTCCCGACCGTTCATCGCGCTGTTCGTCTGTGTCTTTGTCGCAACTATGGGCATCTCCATGGTCAGCCCCCTGTTGCCCGTCTACGCCAAGGACCTCGGCGCGACCGGGCTCTGGCTCGGGCTTGGCTTTTCGGCGTTCGCCCCGGTACAGGCGCTGTTCGGCCCTTTTACCGGCCGTTGGAGCGACCGCGTCGGCCGCAAACCGTTCATCGTCTGCGGCCTGCTCGTGTACATGATAGCCGCCTTGGGCTACCTGACGGCGGACAACTTCTACCAGGTGATCGCCTTCCGGGCCTTCAGCGGGGTCGGCACGAGCATGATCTTCTCGGTCGCCCAGGCGTACCTCGGCGACATGACGCCGCCCGGCCGGGAGGGCCGCTGGTTCGGGATGTACGCCACGGCCGACATCATCGGCTTCGCGACGGGGCCAACCCTCGCCGGGGTCATGCGCGACCTCGTCAGCTTCGATTCGGTCTTCGTCGCGATGGCCGCGATGCTGGGGCTGTCGGCGCTGCTGGTTATGGTCTTCCTGCCGGCCAAGCCGCCGGCCCCGCCCGGGCAGCGCGCCCGGCTGGCGGACCGCGAGCCCGCGCCCTTTCGGGTTGCCCTGCGCGACCGTCTGGTCATCGCGCTCACCTTGCAGACGTTCTTGGTCTCAGTCGGCTCTGGGGCGGCGTTCGCCTTCCTCAGCCTGCGACTCGAAGACGACCTGGGCATACGCCCGCTTCTCATCGGACTCGCGTTCACGTTTCAGGACCTGACGGCCGGTATCGGGCAGCCATTCTTCGGTTGGCTGGCCGACAATCGCGACCGGCGAACCCTCGTCGTCGGAGGTATGCTCGCCTTCGCGGCCTTGCAGGCCGGCCTCGGCTTGGCCGGAAACTATTGGGCCGTTGTCCTCGTCCTCCTCGGTCTCGGCGCGGCCAGCGCAGTCAGCGGCGTCGCCGCCAGCGCCATCCGGATCGTGGCTGGCCGCCGTGTCGGGATGGGGACGATGCTGGGCCTAAACTCGTTCGGAAACGGCATCGGCATCGTCGCAGGTTCGCTGATCGGGGGGCTGATCGTCGACCTCTACAACATCCCCGCTTCGTTTCTCTTCGCCGGGATCGTCATCGGGGTAGGGACCGTCGTCTTCGCCTTCCTCACACGCGGCCTCGCGACGACGGAGCCGCCGGTGGCGCGCGACCGGCGCGGGCCGGGCACGGAATCGCCAGCGGCCGCGCCGTCATGAGGGGTGTCGCTGGAGCTCGCCGTCCGCCACGATTGACCCGTGAGTGAACTGAATGACTGACCTGGATGCGGTCGCAGTCTCGCGCACTGGGCGCTTCGCCGAGGTCGCGGTCAACACGGGGCAGCCCTCGCGGCTCGCCTTCACCTACGCGGTGCCCGAGGGCATGGACCCAGCGCCCGGCCAGGCCGTCTTCGTCCCGTTCGGACCGCGCGTGCTGCAAGGGATCGTGCTCGCGCGCCCAACGGCGACGGAGCTCAGCGAAGTGCGCCCGATCGCCGCCGTGGCGGACCCGGCGCCCGTCTTGGACGCGACGCACATCACCCTGTCGCACTGGGTGGCCGACACGTACCTTTCCCCGATTTGGGACGCCGTCGCGGTCTCCTTGCCTCCCGGGTACGGGCAGCGGCCGGTCACGGTCATCTCGCCAGTGGAAATCCCGCCTCTGTTGCCGATTTATCCGCAAGACCAGAAGATCCTCCGGTACGTCGGCGCGCATGGACAGGTCACGATCGAGACGCTGAAGGCGGCGATCGGGCCGGTCTCGCTGACTCGGCTGCAGCGCCTCCAGCAAGACGGCCACATCACCGTGGTGCAGGGCCTGACGCCGCCGGCCGGCCGCCCGCGGATGCAACAGCGTGTGCGGCTGGTCCGCGAACCGGCCGCCACCGCCGCGCAGGCCGTCGCGTTGGAGGCGAAGGCGAAGCGCAGCATCGCCGCCCGCGCGCTGCGCCTGTTGCTGCAAGCGCCCGACCGTCCAGCGAGCGACCTCCGCCAGAACGGCGCGACGACGACCGTGCTGCAAAAGCTCGCTCAGGATGGCTGGCTCGAACTTTTCGACGCGAAGATCGAGCGCGACCCGCTAGCGGCCTCGACGTTTGCGAAGCTGCCGCCGTTACAGCTCACCGCCGAACAGCGAGCCGCCGTAGACGGTGTGGAGGACGGCCGGGTGAATCTCCTCTTCGGCATCACCGGCTCCGGCAAGACGGAGGTCTATTTGGAACTCGTGGGCCGCGCTTTGGAGCGCGGCCAAGGCGCGATCATCCTCGTCCCCGAGATCAGCCTCACCCCCCAGGCGATCCGCCGCTTCGGCGAGCGGTTCGGCAAGGTGCTGGCCATCCGGCATTCTCAGCTGAGCACCGGCGAATCGTTCGACCAATGGTGGCGCATCGCCCGCGGCGAATGCCGGGTCGTGATCGGCTCGCGGAGCGCGATATTTGCGCCTGTGAAAGACCTCGGCCTCGTCGTGGTCGACGAAGAGCATGAATGGAGCTACAAGCAAGCGGAACCGCAACCCCGCTACCACGCCCGCGAGGCCGCGACCGAACTCTGCCGGCTGACGGGCGCGACCCTCGTCCTCGGGAGCGCGACACCGGACGTCGTCACCTTCCACCGCGCCGAAACGGGCCAGGCCAAGCGCGTCGAGCTGACGGGCCGGGTCGTCGCGGACAGCGACGGCGGCCTCACGGAGGGCCGCCTGCCCCAGGTCTCGATCGTCGATATGCGGGACGAGCTACGCACGGGCAACCGCGGTGTCTTCAGCCGTCCCCTGTTCCGGGCCATCCAGATGGCGCTTACTCGTGGCGAGCAATCGATCCTTTTCGTCAACCGGCGGGGCTCGGCGCGGTTCATGCTCTGCCGCAAGTGCGGGCACATCCCCCGCTGCGCCACCTGTGAAATCACGTTCAGCCTCGACCTCGACGACCCGCTGCACCCGCAGCTCCGCTGCCACCACTGCCGCCGCCATCGCCGGCTCGAAAGCGAGTGCCCCGAATGTGGCAGCCGGACCTACCGGCCGTTCGGCGTCGGCACACAACGCATCGAACAAGAAGCGATCGCGGCGTTCCCGGGCGCTCGCATCGCTCGGTGGGACAGCGACGTCGCCACCAAGAAAGGCAGCCACGCCGAAATCGTCCGCGCACTGGAAGCGCGGGAGATCGACATCCTCGTGGGGACACAGATGCTCGCCAAGGGCCTGGACCTGCCGTACATGACCGTGGTCGGGGTCGTCGACGCCGACGTCGCGATGAGTTTGCCGGACTACCACGCTTCCGAGCGGACGTTCCAGCTGCTTTCGCAGGTCGCGGGGCGGGCCGGGCGACGCGACCTCGACGGGTTCGTCTATATCCAAACCTACGAGCCTGCGGCGGTCCCGATCGTTTGCGCCGCCCATCACGACTACCGCGCGTTTTACGAGCACGAAATCGCACACCGGCGGCGGGCGGGCTATCCGCCCTTCAGCCGCATGGTCCGCCTCGTGTATCACCATCGCGACCAGGAGAAGGCGCTGACGGAAGCGTCCCGGGTCGCCGCTGAGCTGCGGATGCGGCGCGACGCCGCGGGCCGCGCCGAGCCGGACATCAACGGGCCGATGGCACCGTTCATCCCGCGGATCCGGGGGGCGTACCGCTGGCAGATCATCCTGCGGGGGCGCAATCCCGCCGCGTTCGTCGCCGGGCTCAAGCTCGCGGAGGGCTGGACGACGGACGTAGACCCACAGAGTTTGTTGTAGCGCACTTGTCGGGCGCGTCAGGGGCGGGGCGCACACGGCGATAGGACGACGCCCGTAGATACCCGGACCTGGATGATGGATACTGGGGGCGGGATGGCCCCGATCGGGCCGGCCAGAGCCCAAGGAGCACCGCATGGACCAGGAAGTGAAGCCCTGGCGGAAGTTGGTCATCATCTTTCCGGGCCAAGGTTCGCAGCACGTGGGCATGGGCAAGGCTCTCATGGGGGCTTCGCGGGCGGCGCGCGAGATCTTCCGGCGCGCGGACGAAGTCCTGAATATGGGGATCTCCAGGCTCTGCTTGGATGGAGACGAAGCCGAACTAGGGCAGACCGTCAACCAGCAGCCGGCGACGTTCGTCACCTCGATGGCATGGCTCGCGGCGCTCCAGGAACGCTTCGCCGCCATCGACCGGCCTCTTGAACCGATCCTGTTCGCGGGCCACTCGATGGGCGAGTTCACGGCGGCCGTGGCGGCTGGCTCGCTCACCTTCGAAGAGGGCGCGGTCCTCGTGAAGGAACGCGGCAGGCTGATGGAAGAAGCCGGTCACGAGAACCCAGGCGGCATGGCCAGCATCCTCGGCCTTTCCGAAGCGACCGTCACCGAAATCTGCGAAGCGGCCTCCAGCGAGGGTTACGTCGGCCTAGCGACGGCGAATTGCGAGGGGCAGAACGTGATCTCCGGGGCGCTTCGCCCGCTCGACAAGGCGATGGCATTGGCGGAGACAGCCCGCGCCCGCCGCGTCGTCCGCCTGCCGATCTCGATCGCTTCGCATTCGCCGCTGATGAGCCGTGCCAGCGAAGGCATGAACCGGCTCCTGCAACGCCTCCAGATCAAGGACCCGCGTGCGCCCCTCGTCGGCAACGTCAACGCGGACATCCTCGATACCGAACCAAAGGTATATGGCGAACTACGCGACCAGCTCACCCACGGCGTGCGCTGGTCGAAATCCGTCGACGCGATGAAGGCGCGGGGAGCGGACATGTTTATGGAGGCTGGCCCCGGCAACGTGCTCACCCGGCTCATCCGGCGGATCGATTATGACCTCAACAGCCTCAGCCTGAGCGACGAAAACGAGGGGCTGTTTAGCGAGAGCTGGAAACGCGTCGAGGCGGCTGCCCTGTGAGCCGCCGTGTGGTCGTGACGGGCGTTGGCGCAGTGACCGCAGTCGGCCATACCGCTGAGGAGACTTGGCAGGCGATGGTGGCGGGGCGCAGCGGCATCGGCCCCATCACCGCCTTTGACGCGACCGCATACCCCGTGCGGATTCAAGCCGAAGTCAAAGGCTTTTCGCTGGGCGACCGCGTCGACGCCAAGCAGCAGCGCTATATGAACCGCGGCGTGACTTTCGGCGTGGGCGCGGCCCTCGACGCCCTCGCCGACAGTGGCCTCACGATCACCGATGCCAACGCCGAGATGGTCGGCGTCATCTTTGGGGCCGGCGGCGGCGGCACCGACTTGCTCGTCGAATACCAGCACATCCTCGAAGAGAAGGGGCCTCGCCGGATCACGCCGTTCCTGGTGGCGAACTTCATCCCCG
>CAMAUF010000138.1 GCA_945861295.1 bacterium
GTCGCGCAGCATTCGATCCGGACGCGCCGCATCTCGCCGCTCGGGAGCCGGACCATGGCGTAATCGCCTTCCTTGGCCATGAGCTGGGCGACGACGCCCGCGCTCCGCACCATCTGCCCGCCCTTGCCGGGGGAAAGCTCGATGTTGTGAATCTGGGTGCCTGTCGGGAGATTGCCGAGAGGAAGGGCGTTACCCACCCGAATCTCGGCGCCCTTGCCGCTCATGATCGTCGCGCCCACGGCGAGTCCGTTCGGCGCGAGGATGTATCGCTTCTCGCCGTCGACGTACTGAATCAGCGCGATGCGCGCCGTCCGGTTCGGGTCGTACTCAACGCTTGCGACCTTGCCCGGGATGCCGAGTTTGTCCCGCTTCCAGTCGATGATGCGGTACAGCTTCTTGGTGCCGCCGCCGCGATGGCGGACCGTGATCCGGCCCTGGTTGTTGCGCCCAGAGCGCGTCTTTTGCAACGAAACCGTCAGCGACTTCTCAGGCGTGCTCTTCGTGATTTCGGTGAAGCCGTGGCCGCTGGCTTTACGGCGACCGGGGGAGGTTGGCTTGTACTGTTTGATGGCCATTGCCTACACCCCCTCGAACAGTTCTATTTTGTCGCCGCCAGTAAGGGTGACGATGGCCTTCTTCCAGTCCGGGCGGTACGTGACCTTGCGGCCGAAGCGCTTCGGCTTGCCCTTCACCTTCATCGTGTTCACTTCGGCGACTCGCACGCTGAAGGCGAGCTGGATCGCTTCTTTGATCTGGTTCTTGTTCGCTCGGACATCGACCTCAAACACGTACTTGCCAAGGCCCGTCAGGGCCGTCGACTTCTCCGTGATGATCGGGCGCAACAGCACGCCGTATGGATGGATTTCCTTAGGCACTGAGCGCCTCCCTGTTCCGGCCGCGGGCCGGCTTCACGTTCAGGCCGCCCCAGAGACTCTCGCAGCGGCGCACGGCCTCTTCCGTCATCACGACGCGGTGTGCGTTGACGAGGTCCACGACGTTCAGGTTCGCGGCCGGGAGCGCCCGCACAATTTCGATGTTGCTTGTGGCCAAGGCAAGGTTCGCGTCGTACTCGCCGGTCACGACCAGGCTCGTCCGCTCGACCCCCAGGGCCTTGAGCGTCGCCACCATTGGCTTCGTCTTCGGCTCAGCCGGCTGCAGGCCTTCCACCACAACGATCGAGCCATCCGCCGCGCGGCTGCTCAGCACCGATCGCAGCGCCAGCCGCCTCATCGTGCGGGGCATGTCCTTGGCGAAGCTATGCGGCCGAGGCCCGTGGGCGACACCGCCGCCGACGTGGTGGCTGGCCCGGATGCTGCCCTGCCGGGAAGCGCCGAGGCCCTTCTGCTTGCGGATCTTCTTCGTCGAACCTTCGACTTCGCCCCGGCGCTTCGTGCTGGCGTTGCCCGAGCGGCGGTTCGCCATCTGCATGACGTAGGCCTGATGGATCACGCTCTCGTTGGGCTCAATCCCAAAGACTTCGTCGGCGACTTCGATCTCCCCGATGGGCGCGCCCGCGGTGTTCACCAGTGTGAGCTTCATTTCGCCACCCGCTTCGCCGCGCGTACGCGGACGAGACCGCCGGTTGGGCCTGGGACGGACCCTGCCACGAAAATCACGCCGCGGTCATCGTTGCGGCTGAGCACTTCGAGGTTTCGGACCGTCACTCGCTCGGCGCCCATGTGGCCCGCCATGCGCGTGCCCTTGTAGACGCGGCCCGGCGTGGTGCCGGAACCGATGGAGCCAGGGGCCCGGTGCCGGTCGCTCTGGCCGTGCGTCTTTGGGCCGCCGGCGAAATGGTGCCGCCGGACGCCGCCCTGAAAGCCGCGGCCTTTCGAATTCGCCGTCACGTCCACGATCTGGCCGACCTCGAAGAGGTCGATTCCGATGGTGTCCCCCGGCGCGTAGCTGTCGCCCGGCGCAGCGGGAAACTCCGCCAGGTGCCGCAGCTTGACGTTGCCAGCCGCGCGAAGGTGGCCCGATTCGGGCTTGTTCAGGCGCTTGACCGTCTCGAACCCGATCTGCACCGCGCGATAACCGTTCTTCTCTTCGGTCCGCACCTCGGTCACGACGCAGGGACCGACGGCGACGACGGTCGCTCCGCGGAGCCGCCCTTTCGCGTCGAATACCTGTGTCGTCCCTAACTTGCGTCCTAGCAAACCTTCGATGCTCATGGCAGGCCTACAGCTTGATTTCGATGTCCACACCGCTCGGCAGCTGAAGCCGCATGAGCGTGTCGACGGTCTTGGAGGTTGGTTCAAGGATGTCGATGAGCCGCTTATGGGTGCGGATCTCGAACTGCTCTCGCGAGTCCTTGTAAATGTGAGGGCTGCGAATAACGCAGAACTTCTCGATCGACGTGGGCAAGGGCACCGGGCCCGCGACCGCCGCGCCCGTGCGCTCAGCCGCCTCGACGATCTGCCGGGCGGACTGATCGATGAGCCTGTGGTCGTAGGCTTTCAGCTTGATCCGTATCTGTTGACGTGCCATCGGCGTTCCCTACCTTCTTCTTCCCAGTGCCTACTTATGAATCTTGGTGACGACGCCGGCGCCGACGGTCCGCCCGCCTTCGCGGATGGCAAATCGCAAGCCTTCTTCCACCGCGACGGGCTGGATAAGCTCCACCACCATCTTCACGTTGTCGCCTGGCATCACCATCTCTACCCCTTCGGGCAGCTTGATCGATCCCGTCACGTCCGTCGTCCGCACGTAAAACTGCGGCCGATAGCCGTTGAAGAACGGTGTGTGCCGCCCGCCCTCTTCCTTCGACAACACGTACACTTCCGCGTCGAAGTTCGTGTGCGGCTTGATCGATCCCGGCTTCGCCAACACCTGCCCACGCTGCACGTCGTCGCGTTCAACGCCCCGCAGCAGGCAGCCGACGTTGTCGCCAGCCTGGCCTTCGTCCAAGATCTTCTTGAACATCTCGACGCCGGTCACCGTCGTCGTCCGCGTCTCGATAATCCCGATGATCTCGATCGAGTCGCCGACTTTGACGATCCCGCGTTCGATCCGGCCCGTCACGACCGTGCCGCGACCCTTGATCCCGAACACGTCTTCGACCGGCATCAGGAACGCCTTATCCAGCGCCCGCTCCGGCGTCGGGATGTACGTATCCACCGCATGCATCAGTTCGACAATGCACTTGTACTCCGGCGCGTTGATGTCCATCGACGCCGACTCCAGCGCCTTCAGCCCCGAACCCCGGATGATCGGGATGTCGTCCCCGGGGAACTCCTGCATCGTCAGCAGTTCGCGCAGTTCCATCTCGACCAGTTCGAGCAGTTCTTCGTCTTCCATCATGTCGACCTTATTCAGGAAGACAACCATCGCCGGCACCTGCACCTGCCGCGCCAGCAGGATGTGCTCCCGCGTCTGCGGCATCGGCCCTTCCGGCGCGGCCACCACCAGGATTGCGCCGTCCATTTGGGCGGCCCCGGTGATCATGTTCTTGATGTAGTCGGCATGCCCCGGGCAGTCGACGTGCGCGTAATGCCGCGACTCCGTCTCGTACTCGACGTGCGCGATGGCGATCGTGATGCCGCGCGCGCGCTCTTCGGGCGCGTTATCGATCGAATCGAACGCCCGGAAGCTCGCCTGCCCGCGGATGGCTAGGACCTTGGTGATCGCCGCCGTCAGCGTCGTCTTGCCATGATCCACGTGCCCAATCGTGCCCACATTCACGTGGGGCTTGTTCCGTTCAAATTTCGCCTTCGCCATCGCTGTTGTCCTTCCCTAAAGATCGAATGTGTTGCGCTTAGGCCCCAGCCGCCTGCTTGCTGAGCGTGGCGGCCACGTTCTTCGGCACTTCTTCGTAGTGATCGAATTCCATGCTGTAGCTGGCTCGACCCTGCGAAAGCGACCGGAGTTCGGTGGAGTACCCGAAGGTCTCGGCGAGCGGGACCATCGAGTTGATGATTTGCGTCTTGCCCATGGCCTCGGTGCTCATCACCATCCCGCGCCGGGAGTTGATGTCGCCGATGATCGGGCCGAAATAGTCCTCTGGGCAGCGGACTTCGACTTTCATGATCGGCTCCAGGATGACCGGGCCGGCGCGGCGGGCCGCTTCCTTGAATCCGATCGAACCCGCGTTCTTGAACGCCATCTCGGATGAGTCGACCGCGTGCATCTGGCCATCAACGAGCACGACCTTGACGTCCAAGATCGGGTAGCCGCCCAAGACGCCGCCCTGGAGGGCCTCGCGGACGCCCTGCTGGACGGCCGGGACGTACTCCTTGGCGACCGTGCCGCCGACCGTTTTGTTCTCAAAGACGAAGCCCATGCCGCGCTCAAGCGGCTCGACCTCAAGGGTGACCACACCGTATTGGCCGCGCCCGCCGCTCTGGCGGACGAACCTGCCCTCGGCGGTCGCCTTCTTGGTCAGCGCCTCGCGATAACTCACCTGCGGGCGGCCAACGTTCGCCGCAACTTTATGCTCGCGGAACATGCGGTCGACGATAACTTCAAGGTGGAGTTCGCCCATCCCCGAGATCAGCGTCTGGCCAGCTTCCTCATCGAAGGTCCAATGGAAGGTGGGGTCTTCTTCGGACATCTTGGCGAGCGACTCGGACATCCGGTCTTGGTCTTCCTTGCTCTTGGGCTCAAGCGCGACGCGGATGACCGGTTCGGGGAACGTGATGTTCTCCAGGATGATCGGGTTTTCGGTCCCGCACAGGGTATCCCCCGTGAAGGTCTTCTTGAGGCCGACGACCGCTCCGATACCGCCAGCGTAGATCGCTTCGACCTCTTCGCGTTGGTTCGCGTGCATCAAGAGGACGCGGCCGATGCGCTCGCGTTCGCCCTTGGTCGTGTTGATGATGCCCTCGCCTGCCCTCAACACGCCGCTGTAGACGCGGACGTAGGCAAGCCGGCCGACGAACGGGTCGGACACGATTTTGAATGCCAGCGCGCCCAGCGGTTGCGAATCCTCGGCCTTGCGGACGACGTCGTCGCCGGTCTTGGCATCGATCGCGATCACCGGCGGGATGTCGACGGGGCTGGGGAGGTAGTCGATGACCGCGTCGAGCATGAGCTGGACGCCCTTGTTCTTGAGGGCGGAGCCGCAGAGGATCGGCACGCCGGCGCCGGCCAAGGTGACGCGGCGGATCGCCGCCATCAGCTCGTGGCTGGAGATCGGGTGGCCTTCCAGGTAGCTCAAAGCGATTTGCTCGTCGACGTTGCCGACCGACTCAATCAGCTTTTCGTGGCCCGCATCAGCGAGGGCGCGGTACTCGGTTGGGATGTCGCGGCGTTCCGGCGTATCGCCCTTGTCGCCCCCGAACCACCACCAGCACATCTCGACGAGGTCGATGCACCCGTCGAAATCGGCTTCCTTGCCCTTGGGGATGTGCAGGCAAAACGGGTTGGCGCCTAGGCGGTCAATCATCATCTCGACGGTGCGGTCGAAGTCGGCGCCCGTCCGGTCCATCTTATTGATGAAGGCGATCCGCGGGACGCTGTACTTGTCCGCCTGACGCCAGACCGTCTCGGATTGGGGTTCGACCCCGGCGACCGAGTCGAAGCAGACGACGCCGCCATCAAGGACGCGGAGGCTGCGCTCCACTTCCGCCGTGAAGTCGACGTGGCCGGGAGTGTCGATGATGTTGACGGTGTGCCCGCGCCAGGCGCAGGTCGTCGCCGCGGACGTGATGGTGATCCCGCGTTCGCGTTCCTGCTCCATCCAGTCCATGGTCGCGGCGCCTTCATGCACCTCACCGATCTTGTAGGTTCGGCCGGTGTAATACAGGACGCGCTCGGTCACGGTCGTCTTGCCCGCATCAATGTGGGCAATAATTCCGATATTCCGGGTGAGCTCGATCTCGTTCAGACGGGGCATACGGTGTTCAGTCCTACCAGCGGTAATGGACGAAGGCGCGGTTCGCCTCGGCCATGCGGTGTGTGTCGTCGCGCCGCTTGATAGCGGCGCCAGTGTTGTTGGCGGCATCCAGGAGTTCGCTCGCGAGCCGCTCCGACATGGAGCGCCCGCCGCGCGTCCGCGCCGAGCCCAAAATCCAGCGCATGGCCAACGCAATTCGGCGATCCGGGCGGATTTCGACCGGGACCTGGTAGGTCGCGCCACCGACGCGGCGCGGCTTCACTTCCAGCACCGGCGTCGCGTTGCGGATGGCCTGCTGGAAGATGTCCAGCGGGTCACGGCCCGTCTGATTGCCGATGCGGTCGAAGGCCGTATAGATGACGCGCTCAGAAGTGCTCTTCTTGCCGCGAGTCATGAGCTTGTTGATCAGGATTTG